>JAGRIO010000026.1 GCA_020443225.1 Pseudomonadales bacterium | reverse complement strand
GCAGCCGTTGATCCGCAAACTGGCCAGGCCGAAGCCGGTAGCCCTGACATCGCCTCGACCGACATCAGCAGCATTCGGCTGGCCAGCGTTCTGGAGCAGCCAGTCTGGTTGCTGGCAGGCCAGCGGTTCGATGCTGTCAGTGGCACGCTGCTGCCACCGGTGACAGAAGACCAGGCCCGCCAAATCGTGAATCATCGCAGCAGCTTTGCAGTGAAGCATGCCGAGTGGATTGAAACGGTGGCTCCTGACAGTGAGTACAGAGGCGGCGAATTACCCGCCTGGCGATTGCATCTGCAGGACGCTGATGATGCTGTCATCTACGTCGGCGCTCATTCCGGCGCCATAAGGGCAGTACGAACCACACCCTGGCGATGGTTTGATTTTCTGTGGATGCTGCATGTCATGGACTATGAAGAACGGGAAAACTTCAATCACTGGCTGATTCAGGCCATGGCCATTCTGGGTCTCGCCACCGTACTGTCTGGCCTGATATTGTTTGGCTGGAGTCAAACAAGTCAATGGCAACGTCGCCGACACAGAAGAGCAACAGCATGAGCAGAACCCTTATCACCGAGCACACCGTCAAAACCGACCGCCATCAGACATTTTATCTGGCCGCCGGGCCCGAGGATGGCCCCCTGATTATTTTTGTTCACGGCTGGCCGGAAATGTCCATCAGCTGGCGCCATCAGCTGCCTTTCTTTGCAGCCATGGGATTCCGTGCCATTGCACCGGACATGCGCGGTTATGGTCGTTCCGGCAATTACGCTGAATATGGCGACTATGCACAGCGTCACATCGTTGCGGACATGCGTGATCTGCTGGCTCACCTCGGTCGCGACAGCGCTGTCTGGGTTGGTCACGACTGGGGTAGTCCGGTGGTCTGGAATATCGCCAGTCACCATCCGGAAATGTGTCAGGCGGTTGCAAGCCTGTGTGTGCCTTACTACACCCTCGAGCGGGGTCTGGACCCACTGATCGGACTGGTGGACAGGGACCTGTACCCGATTGACCAGTTTCCTGCCGGTCAGTGGGAGTACATGAAGTTCTATGAAGAAAATTTCGCTGCCGCGACCGCGCCGATGGATGCGAATCCACTGGCAATGATTGCGCTCATGTTCCGGAAGTCCACACCGGAAAGTTTCGGCACTCAGTCTCCCACAGCCTTTGTCAGGCAGCATCACGGCTGGTTCGGCGGCGCACCGGAAGCGCCACTCATGCCCCGCGATGATGACGTTCTCAGCGAGGAAGATTTGCATGCCTATGCCAGTGCCCTGGAACGCAATGGCTTCTTCGGTCCGAACGCCTGGTATATGAACCACGAGAACAATGCCGCCTATTTTCAGGAAGTCGTAAATGACGGTGTGCTGTCTATGCCAGTGCTGTTCATCGCCGCCAGATACGATTACACCTGCGAAAGCATCACCAGCGCCTTACCGGAACCCATGCGAGAAAAATGCACCCACCTGAATGAAGCGATCATTGACTCAGGGCACTGGATGGCACAGGAAAAGCCAGCAGAGCTGAACCGGACACTGACACGCTGGCTGGCCGGCATCGGTCTGCTGTAGGCCGCCGTTCACAGTTAACCCACAGACAAACAGAGACTTGAGGGAAACCGCAGCACATGAACGGGGATCACCAGTCAGGACTGACAGTCCCGGTAAGGACCAGTCAGAACTGGCAATTATCAACTGAAGAGCTGGCTCATTACCGGACCGAAGGCTATCTGATACGCCCCGCCGTCTTTAATGCCAGCGAAACAGAGGCACTGCGCTGCGGTGCAGAACGGGCGGTTCAGGTCGCACATCAGCTGGCTGAAACCGGCAGCAACTACTATCTGGATGGCAAACGGTTCACTGACAACGGTTATGTCACTATTCAGTTCGAGCATGAATCTGCCGCCAGCAATACCATCCGGGTGATCGAGCCAGTGGACCATCTGGATCCGTCGCTAACAGCGCTGGCGACAGATCCAAGAATCACGGTTCCCATGCAGCAGATCATTGGCACGGAACAGATTGCGGTCTGGACTAACAAGCTGAATACCAAACGACCGGGCGGCGGTTCCGGTTTTGGCTGGCATCAGGATTCGCCCTACTGGATACACGACTGTCAGCATGTCGATCTGCTGCCTAACGTTATGTTCGCCTTTGATGATGCGACTGAAGCAAACGGCTGTCTGCAGGTGATACGACGCAGCCACCTGCAGGGTTGCCTGCCCGGTACCGACGATGGCACCCAGCTCGGCGGGTTCTATACCTCACCTGCCTGTTTCAGCCCTGATGATGCAGTTTCCATGTGTGCCCCCGCAGGCTCACTGATTTTTTTCGATCCTCACTGCATTCATGGTTCTGCACCAAACCAGTCGAACTTGCCGCGCCGGGCCATGGTGCTCACCTACCAGCCCGCAGGACATCCCACCCTGAAAAGCCGACAGATCCGCAATCTTGCCTGAACCATCCGCCATCAGAACGACAAGCAGTCACACATGCTATTGACAATGATTCGCATTTAGATAAACTTCAGAAACGTTAAATCTCACAGAAGCTGTCGAACTGTCACTATGTATGTCTGTATTTGCAACAATGTGAACGACCGGGCCATCCGTCGGGCCGTCGCCGGAGGTGCCAGCACCCTTGAGGACCTGAGCGCTGAGCTGGGGGTCGCTACCCAGTGTGGCCAGTGTGCCTGCATGGCGCAGGATCTTCTGGATGAAGAACTTTCCCGTCGAACCTTCTCTGCACCAGCATTCTTTTACGCTGCTTCCTGACGTTTCATCACCGACCCGTTAAACTGGCGCTACTCAACCCGCAAAATCCCATAACGTGCCCTGAATATTCAGCGCTCTGACCGATGCGGGTTAACACTCGCTAACTACACGACCCAACAAAGGAACCACCCCATGAAAGGTGATACCAAAGTTATTGAACACCTCAACAAGGTCCTAGGCAACGAACTGATTGCCATTAACCAGTATTTCCTCCACGCCCGCATGTACAAAGACTGGGGCCTTAAAGAACTCGCTGAACACGAGTACGAAGAATCCATCGACGAAATGAAACACGCAGACCAGTTGGTGGAACGCATCCTGTTTCTGGAGGGTATGCCAAACCTGCAGGACCTCGGCAAACTGATGATCGGCGAAGACACCAGAGAAATGCTGGAGTGCGACCTGAAGCTGGAACTGAAGGCAATTCCCGATCTTCGGGATGCTATCGCATACTGCGAGTCGATTCGCGACTATGTCAGCCGCGATCTTTTCGACAGTATTCTGGAGTCAGAAGAAGAGCATGTGGACTGGCTGGAAACCCAGCTAGGCCTGATCGAAAAAGTAGGTATCGAAAACTACCTGCAGTCAAAGATGTCGAGCTAACTACCCGACCTCTGTCCCGACTTCTGTCCCGGCGTCAGCGCCGGGCAGAGCGCAATACATGCGAATCAGAACCGGTACTGATAGCCAAGATAGGTAAACAGTATCTGGTAATCCTGATCAGGAAACTGTGGATGGGTGGTGAAGTACATCAGGTAGCCCGCCTGCACAAACAAGGTGTGGGCGCCCTGTTCGTATTCCACCCGCAACGCCGGGGCCAGATTCAGCTGTTTACTGCCATCACTGTTGTCGCGCTGATCTATGCGCATTCTGGGTGAAAATTTCCAGTTACCCCGACGATAACTGGAACTGCCGATCAGCGATACCACATCAGAGCGGTCCTGACTCGCGAAGCGAATACCCAGGGTGAGCAGGTGATTGTCGACAAACACATCTCTGATCGTTAGCCGGGCGTCACCATAAAACTGATCATAGGCCGGCGAGGCTGTCAGCCCACCGCTGGCCGTACCTTCCGACAGCGATAACCACGACAGCGAACCGGAGAACATCACTCGTTCCGTCAGCTGACGCCCGAATCCCAGCGTCACGGCCTGACTGTCAAGAGAACGGTCAAAGGCCAGGGTTTCAAGATCATCCGCAGACGTCAGCAGATTCTTCAGCTCACTGATACTGTCAACGTTCTGACCTATCAGCGCATTGCGGGTGCTCAGAAATGGACTCTTGCGGTAGTTGTAAGAGAAATTCAGCGACGAGTTTCGTTCCCACACCTTATTGATATTGAGCATCGCAGCATTAAGCTCGCCAAAGTGGATGTCGTAATCAATCAGACTCTGGGCGAACAGACCATCCCCGGTATAACGAATCTCTGAACCGATGGTCTGCCGGTCAACTTCTGAGCCAATCACCTGATGCAACCCATAGAAATTGAGTTTCCAGTGCGCGAAGGCATCACCAGAATTCAGCGCCAGCCCGACAAACTGCCTGTCGTCCGCAAACAGATCGGATCGGGAAGACTCCACCGGCAAGCCCCCGAACAGTTCCACACCGATCACCCAGGGAGTTGTGTACTGGAGGTCTATGCCGTCATAGCGACCGTAGACCGCAGCACTGGATGATCGTTGGCGACCCAGTCTGAACCGATAGTGATCATTCTGCTCGTAATCAGCATAGAGATACCGGACCCGGTCAGTCGTATTACGACCTGCTGCCAGCAAATCTTCATAATGGCCAAGCGATATTCGCGCACTGATATCCCCGTCACCGGTATCGTGGCCGAACCGAATGTCGGCATCGGTGCCAATCAGCGACAGGGTGCGGGTAGTATCCCCGGCATCATTGGTGTTACTGCTTCCACGATAATCCAGACTGATGCGTCCATTTGTGTAGGTGGTTTCACGCTTGTCAGCGGGCACGACGCGGGAAACCGCAGGTCTGTCTGCTGTCGCGGGCAGACTGTCAAGCAACAGCGCATCCAGCCGCCGCTTCACCCGGTCGGCTTCCGGTGCATCAGGATACTCTGCCAGAAAACGCTGATATTCCAGACGGGCGAATTCCGCCTGGCCATTACGCTCCCGCACGACGCCAAGATATTCCTGTGCGAAACGCGCGACCTGTGGATCTGTTGAGCTGCGCTGCGTCGTCAGCAACGCAATTGCTTCAGCATACTCCCCGGCTGACATGGCACTGCGAACCTGATCCTGCAGGTCCTCCAGACTCAGCGACGCCGCCAGCAATGGCACGGACACACACAGCAACAGAGCCGCTGTCACACGTTTCAGGGACTCAGCGATGGGGATGGTTGGTCTAGTCAAAATCACGATCTGATACCCTGTGTTTGGCTGTTCTTGTTCTGCGTATGGTCGAGAAAGTACTGTCGGTGTACTCGTGACAGGCACCTGCACAATCCCTGAGTTCCGATACGGTGTAGGCAATACCCGGCGCCTTGCGATGCTCGTCAGCTTCGTAATCACGGGCATGACAGCCGGCACAGTCTGGCTGATAGGCAGGGGCTGGCCAGGGAATCGTCTGGGAATTGGTTGCATGGCAATCGTTGCAACCGAAATTGCGGGCATGTTCACCGGGGTAAGCACCGGTATGGAAATAACTGACCGGCGACCAGGCACTGGTAGCATGACAGCTGTCGCACTCAAGGTTAGTAACGAAGTGGGACGACGATTTGCCAGTCGAGGTCGTGCCGTTATGACAGACACTACAGGGTTCAGTGATATTGCTATGACTGAAGTTGGCTGGCGACCAGGCAAGCGTACTGTGACAGTTACTGCAGTCTGCGACTGTCGGTAAATGGCCAATATTCTTGCCCTCCGCAGTGGAACCATTGTGACAGCTCTGACAGTCGCTGGTGATACCAGCATGATCAAACGCTGCAGGTAACCAGGCATCAGCACTGTGACAACTGTCACATTCAAGGGTCGTTGGTACGTGATTGAGTGACTTACCCTGCGCCAGTGAACCATTATGGCAACTACTGCAGGAACCCAGCACTTCACCATGATCAACCAGAAACACAGGTGACCAGGTTGTATTGGTATGACAGGCTTCACAAACCTGCGTACTGCTGATATGAGCGGCGTTCTTCCCGGTTGCCCCGACACCATCATGGCAGCTGGCACAGTCACTGACGAAGGCACTGTGATTGAAGTTGGCTGGCGACCAGGCCTGAACACTATGACAGGTATCGCACTCCTGTGTGGTTGTCAGGTGGGTCAGATTCTTCCCTTCCGCAAGCACGCCATTGTGACAACTACTGCAACTCCCCAGCACTTCGTCGTGGTTAACCGTAAATGCCGGCGTCCAGGTCGTCGACGTATGGCAAGCTTCACAGGTATCCGTCGTACCAGGGTGGTTCAGATTCTTACCGGTGGCCTGGGTGCCGTTGTGACAGGTAACACAGGTTTCACTGGTCAGTGAATGATCGAATGTCGCTGGTACCCAGCTGGTACTGGTATGGCAGGCATCACATTCCTGAGTTGTAAATATGTGCGTGGCATGTTTGCCTTCAGCCTGCGATCCGTTGTGGCAGCTGCTACAGGGTTCGAAAGTCTGACTGTGATCAAAGCTGGCAGGCAGCCAGGCACTCGATGTATGACAACTGTCACACTCCAGTGTGGTCGTCAGGTGGTTCATGTGTTTGCCTTCCGCCAGCACACCGTTATGGCAGCTACTGCACTGGCCCAGCACTTCCGCATGATTAACCGATAACACTGAACTCCAGCTATTGGAAACATGACATGCATCACAGCGCTCAGTGGTCGCCGGATGATCCAGGGTCTTACCATCCGCTATCACATTGTTATGACAACTTTCGCAGTCGCCCATCACCTCACTGTGTTCAACCCGTATCACCTGATCCCAGCCAGCAGCGCTGTGACAGTCGGCGCAACGCATGGAAGTCTGGATATGCGAGAGCGGCATGATGGTGGACTGAACTGAACCCATGGCGGTATGGCAGGATTCACAGGCTGATGGTAACCCGGCAAAAACTCCATTCTGATGACAGGTTTCGCAGTCTACACCCCGGTGCAGACCGTCAAGGGGAAATCCCGTCGTACTGTGGTCAAAGCCGGCCATATCCTGTGCCAGCGCCAGTTGCGCTACAAGTAACAGCAACAGTCCCCCGGTCATTCTCAGCAGCTGTTTCATCTCCCCCTCCGTTGCAGCACGTCTTTAAAGCGGCTCTGATTGTGGCAATTTCCGCATTGCCGCCCGAATCTCTGCTCATGAACATCGTCTTCGGCATGGCAGGCGTAACAGGCAGTTGATGGTTTATCTGGTGTAAATTGTGGTCCACTGACGATCGCTGAATTGTGACAGTCGAGGCACGCCGCCTGCTGATGCGCGCCTTCCAGCGGAAACTGAGTAATGGAGTGATCGAAGCTCCAGCGGTCCCAACTGGTGGACTGATGGCAACCCTCACAATCCGTGGAAAATACCTCGCTATGTGCTTCGCCCGGTGTATGGCAGTCATCACACTGCGATAGCGGCAATTGGAAACGCTGATCCCCATGACAGGCGTGGCAGGCCACGATCCTGTGTATACCGATCAGCGGAAAGTCTGTGAACTCATGATCAAACCTGGTCTCAGGCCAGTTCCGGGCATCACTGTGGCAGGACTCGCAACGTTCACCCAGTTCACCCTGATGGACATCACGCCCCCCATGACAGTCTTTACAGGCAGTTCTGGCAGAGCCAGAAGGTATAGCAAAGGCTTCTTCTGAACCCGGCGCATGACAGCCAATACAGTCGAGTCCCTTGTGTTTCCCGGTCAGCGGGAACGCTTTCACCTGGTCATGATCAAACCGGGCTCTGGACCACTGTTTCTCGTCGTGGCAGGCGGAACAGTCACTACCAAAAGTACCACGATGAATATCCTCCGCACCATGACAATGCTGACATTGATCCGCTACCGGCGCGTCATCAACAAAGAGTCCGGCAAGATCAACCTGGGTATCGCCATGACATAACAGGCACGCCGTATCGCCATGGGCACCCCGTAACGGAAAGCGGGTATCAGCATGGTCAAACCGGGGTTCCTTCCAGCCAGTGCTGCTGTGACAATCATCACAGCTGGCACCCATGGTACCCCGGTGTACATCGTGTACGGCATGACAGTCATTGCACTGCAAGGGGGCGGTGAACTTCAGGTCACTGTGGCAGGCATCACAGACCGTGGTGGCATGCTTGTCCGTCAGAGGAAAACGGGTTTTATCATGGTCAAAGAGAGTCTGGTACCAGCGACTGTCGTTGTGACAGTCAGTACAGCTGGCAGAAAAAGCAGTCTCATGCGGGTCAGCATGGCAGTCGGAGCACTGGTGCTGTTCAATTCGCCACTGCCCTTTATCGGCATTATTCAGGCGCTGCTCATCGTTGTGACAATCGTTGCAGGCCAGCAATTCATGAGCACCACCCAGTCCGAAATCTGTCTGCTGGTGATTGAATTGTTGCCGGTCGAACAGTGTGATACTGGCATCAGCACCTTTGTGTTCCGTATGACAGCGGGCGCAGTTCCGGGCTTCCGAACGACCGTGAAAACCTGTTTCCGCCTGCATGTCAGCACTGACGGTCTGATGGCAGTCGAGACAAAGCTGATCGCGCTTTTCCCTTTCGAAACTGGTATGACAGGCATTGCAACCACCTTCCAGCTGCTGATGGCTGCTGTGCAGCGGACCAGGGGTAATCAGCATTTCCTGCAGAGCACTGAGTTGTTCTGCCGCCATAACATCACTCACAGTGATACCACTCAGCACGCAGAACCAACACATCACCCATCGCCGCCAGTTCATCATTCATTCGCTTAGTACATGTGCACTACAACGACGTGTACTGTCGCTGTGATAAGCATCATCAGGAAAACCGGCAAATGGAATATATGCCACCAGGAGAACAGTCTTTCATACTGCCGCAGGCGAGCCATGCGGCGCAGCCGGGCGAGTGCTCTGTTTGCTAACGGGTCGGTCTGACTACTGGCGAGCCGGCGAAGATGCCAGCGAACGCCAACAATCTGCAGCATACTGAGGGCATCAGTACTCAGCTGCTGTTTCACGGTTTCCATGTCAGTATTACGCTGGTGCTGACGACCTTCCTCACTCATTTCATAGGCGCGCAGCAAATCTTCATAACGAATTGCCTCACCATAGATCCCTTTATGAATCTGTACATAGACATAACGGCCAATCAGCCCACTGCCGGCAACCAGCAACATGGAATAGAGCGCAACCGTACTGTTTACTGAGCCATGTCCGAAGTTGGCGTGAAACATAATCAACAGCGGCCCCAGCACACCAAAAGCCATATGCATCTGAAACCAGTAGCGAATCGCCAGCAGATTGCGCATCGGGCGCCAGTGTTTGCGCAGCGGGTAAAGCAAAAGCAGCAGCATCAGCGAAAGACCGGTGATACCAAGGGCATAGCCCAACCCCCGCTCTGCCTGCAGCCAGTACTCTTCTCTTTCCTGCCAACCCCACAAAGCCGCAACAGCGACCAGCACGGCAAAAAATATTGACGGCAACGATGATCTCAGCCAGCTAATGGCCGGTAATGACGTTTCAGTGACGTTTTCAGCAGTCACAATTCCCTCCACGGAATGCTTGCGGTTTGTGTGAGTCGAGTGTTCGGAAAAGCTGTCGCAATTTCTCACCCTGAATGACGAACGGTTCTCTGTAATGTGCGCCCGTTCACAATCCTGACGATCAAACACCCTATAGCCGATTGTTTTTGTCTGACCTGCTCTCTAAAAGTGGTCACTCATGGGATAGTTACTGCGCGCAGCACTGATATCCGATTTCTGGTAACCCAAAGTTATGCAAACCGATGATCTTGCCCTGTTGCTGTATTTAACGCCGGTGTTGATCCTGCTGGTCTGGTATGTAAGCCGACAGCGGCAGGCCGAAGCCCGCAATCGTGTTTCCCTGCAGGAATCCCTCGACACTGGTATGACTGAACCTGCGAGCCTGCATCCGGTGATCAACCCGGCACTTTGCATCGGCTGTGGCAGTTGCGTCAGCGCCTGCCCTGAAGGTGATGTGCTGGGTCTGATCAAACGCAAAGCCGTACTCATTACACCTTCAGAATGCATTGGCCATGGCGCCTGCAAAGCTGCCTGCCCACAAGGCGCCATCGAACTGGTCATCGGCACCGAGAGTCGGGGTGTCGAGATACCGGTTCTGACACCAGCCTTCGAGACTTCGGTACCAGGTATCTTTGTCGCTGGTGAGCTGGGCGGTATGGGTCTGGTCAAAAATGCGGTGGAGCAGGGACAGCAGGCCATGCAATCGATTGCCAGGCAACTGGCATCCACTTCCCGGCATGACCCTGATGACCCGTCAGCCGATACCACCTGTCTGTATGACGTCGTTATAGTCGGTGCGGGTCCTGCAGGTATATCTGCAGCTCTGGAAGCACAGTCCAGATCAATGAAGGTGCTGGTCATCGACCGCAGCAAGGTTGGCGGAACAGTTGCCCACTTTCCCCGTCAGAAGCTTGTGATGACAGCCCCGGTGATTCTGCCCGGCGTAGGCAAGGTTCACTTCCGGGAGATTCAGAAAGAAGATCTGATTGCCTTCTGGCAAAAAACAGTCACTGAAAAGTCTCTGCCGATTCACGAAAATGAAACCCTTACTGATATTCGCCCACAGACATCAGGCTTTGAGGTCATTACTGACCAGCGTAGCTGCACGACCCGCTTTGTCCTGTTGGCCATGGGACGCCGCGGTACCCCGAGAAAGCTCGGTGTGCCAGGCGAAGAGTTGCATAAGGTAGCCTACGAACTGGACGATCCGGCGCAGTATGCTGGTCAGCAAATGCTGGTAGTCGGCGGTGGAGACAGCGCAGTAGAAGCGGCCGTCAGTCTTGCTGAGCATTCTCCGGGCAAAGTGACTCTCGCCTACCGGGGTGACGCTTTCAACCGGGCCAAGAAAAAGAACCGTGACCGGCTCGATGCAGCTGTCAGCGCTGGTAACCTGCAACTACTGACCCGTGCAGAGCCGGCCCGGATCACGTCCGCCGAGGTCATTCTCACCACAGCCGCTGACGAGGCCGTCATCCCCAACGACTTTACCATCGTATGTGCGGGCGGCGTATTGCCAACACCTTTTCTGCGTGACATCGGCATCCACATTGAGACCCGTCATGGGCAGGTCTGACATGCCAATACAAATGGCCGGAGTTTTCAGGTACCTGATCACGCTCCTGTTGCTGGTCAACGGCCTGCCCACTGGCGCAGCGCCGGATCCGGTCGTTATGCTCTCACGCGGCGATTGCCAGCGTGCCACGGCAGATGCAGGCAATGAAATGACGGCCCTGCACCGGGCCATGTGCGCCGAGCAGGCTGCCCGTCGCGCCGGGGGTCCCCCGGATGAGCGAACACTGCTGAATATTGATCGGTTGCTCCGGCAGGCGGTTGCTGCAGGCTATCCCGCCGCTACCCGCTACCGGGCGGGTTTTCTGGCACGCTATGATTTACCGGGCGACTCAGATCCAGTCGCCATCACCACTCGTCTGGACAAATTAAAGCGCGAGCAATACAACGACGCGATTCACTCAGATCAGCCCCGCAACCTGGAACAATGGGCTGACGCTGTGGGGTCTGCCATCAGACAAAACCAGGGCAAGGAACTCATCACCTTACTCGGCTCCTCTGAATTCAGCGCCGCAGAGATGAAGGTTCATCCCGTTGAACAGGCAATATTACTGGCCAGACCAGAATTATTAAGGGTGATTCTGAAGTCAGTGCCTGCCACACCAACCCAGTGGCAGCAGTGGCTGAAACTGGCGATGCTGACAAAACAACCTGCCGCAATCCGCGGTTTGCTGAATCTTCCTCTCGCTGAACGGATATCCGGTAGTGCCGCTAACGAGCTGACGTTGTTGGCGATACGCAGCGATGCCAGTGCTGCCTTCCCTGCGCTGCTGGAAGCTTCCGAGCCTGACATCCGCATCATTGATTATTTTTATGACCGTCAGGACCGACCCGGGAAGTCAGCGGCACTGACAGCGGTAAGCCGCTTGGCAGAGCCCACACCTGGTCCGCCGCAGGAACGCTGGCTGCTGTCACTCTCGGAAGATACCCAGAGCAGCTTCTATGGCTGGCCACTGGCAAATTTGCTGGCCATCAACGGTCTGAGTCCTGCACAACGCACAGAGATGCCGACAGATCGTCATGGCGACAGATCTGCTGCAGAGTTACTGTATCTGAAACATGGCAGCGTTGATTCACTGGTTTCAGACTCAGTGCGCCTGCCCTTTGAGCATGCAGAGCGCTTGCTTGACTGGGTACTGCAGGCGGGTGATAAAAATGAGCTTGATCAACTACTGGCCATTGTTCAGCCACCAGTTTCCATGCCTGACGAAGAAAAGCCCGCACCACTTTGGCGGTGGGCCAGCATTGATGACGAACTCTGGCAAACCCTGCTGACCTGGCAGGGTTTGCCGGCAACCCAGCAAAGCACTTCACAGCCACCGCTGATGCATTTGCTCCTGAAACAGGGCCAGCTGCGCAAAGCAGAATATCTGCTGACTTATGGCTACCGGTCATTTACAACAGATTCCCAGGGTCGCAACGACCACTGGTGGGCCTGTAAGGCAGGCGCTGCCGGTTTGCTGGCAAAGCTGCAAACGTTACAGGACGGGATTCATGCGACTGACAACGAAGGCGCTGGTTGTGTCATGGCTGCAGTAACAGGCGGAGACAAGCAGACACTGGAAACGGCCTTGCTATCAGGCGCGAACCCGGACCAACCTTCCGCCACCGGCAATACGCCACTGATGCTGGCTGCCATGACCTCCCCGGTGCTGACCGGAATCTTACTGAACAGCGGCGCTGATTTTAAGGTACGCAACTCGCAGAGTCAGACTGCCCTGATGCTCGCCGTGATCAACGGATGTCCGGACTGTGCGCAGCTACTGATCAGGGCGGGCGCAAACCCAGCCCGGAAAGACAGTTTTGGTCGCAGCAGTATTGAACTGGCGAAGTTCAACGCTGTCTTTGAGGGTCAGCAGGAACTGTTCAACCACCCCTGAGATGCCTTTATTCTGATCTGGCCCGGCCTTTTTAAGGGGAATGGAGTCCGGTCGTTAACTAATATGCCTGTGCAAGTCGGCCATCAAATTAACCCGCTGATGACAGAATCTTTAAATAACTTACCGGATACTTCACTGATCTTCATATCAGGCCTCTATGATCATGTCTCCCCTGAAGGCTGATTACCTTCAGTACTTTCCTCCCCCTCTGGACCATCGGTCCTCGGGGGGAGGTTCCTCACAGATCTGTGACCTGCGGATCTGCGACAGGCCACAATGGACCCACTGAATTCTCCCGACTGAACACCCCGACCTGTTGCGTGGTCAGTCCCGGCGGATCCGCCGTCACAATTCTCGCGGCAATTTTGCTGAAACCGGCACGAAAGTGATTGGAGCTCTTTAATGCCACCACCTCATAGCGATTCACATCAATACCGACAGTCAGGAACGGCTCAACGTCAAAGGTCTGTGTTCGGAATGAGGTAACAACAATATCAATACCATTGACCACCAGTCTGGCAGTCCTGCCGAGATTGATCGGCGTCCCGCGAAACATTGCCTGCATCACTGTCCGGCCGTCCGAGAGCGCTTTGACATAGGCACTGAGTGCCAGCGGTTCACCATGCAGATCATCCGTCTTGCCACCCAATGACACCTGAATAACCTTGCCCACACCTGCTTCATGGGCCTGATTCGCCACTTCCGGATCATAGATGAAGCCGAAACAGGCATTGGTCAGTTCTGCCTCCAGCATCGCCCGCAGCAGGTGAGTCCCGTCACCGGGTGTACCACCGCCGGGATTGTCTGAGGTTTCATTGATAACTACCGGAAAATCCGGTCCCTGCCTGGCATCTGCAACCGCTTCCGCAGCAGACAGACTGGGAACCCGGAAGGATTCACGGGCATGCCAGACCAGCCCCGCTGCTTGCCGGGCCGCCTGTGCTGCATCCTGATTGCCCGTTTCCGCGGTCACGACCAGATGAGAGCCTACGTGAGGTACATCTGTGAACGGAAAACCATGAAACCAGCTGATATCAAGTACACCGGTCTGCGCCTGCAGTTCAAGCAGCTGCGCCAGCATGGTTTTGCCCGGACCTTCGAACGTCGTTGTGGTGGGCATCAGCATCGGCAGGCTGTACAGGCTTACCTGGGTTTTAACACCTGCCTCAACCATTCGCTGTGCCAGTTGTATGGCTTCGCGTGCCCTGATATGCAGATCAATGTGCGGGTAGTGCCGGCAGGCGAATACGCCATCAATGACAGAGCACATTGCCCCGGTGATATTTCCGTGCAAGTCGAAGGTGGCGACAATGGGCACATTTCGCCCCAGCGCCTCCCGGATACTACTGACCAGATCGCCTTCAAGATCGGCGATTCCCTGCACAACGCCTGCACCATGCAAGTCAAGAAACACCGCATCAGGGGCCACATCCACCAACCCCGCCAGAATTTCAGCTTTGAAACGCTGATAGGTTTCCGCCTCAATAGTGCCCGATGGATGAGCCATCGCCAGCATCACAGGCACCGGCGTAATACCCAGTTCATCACAGGCTTCCAGCGCGCCGCCCATGGGGGTTTCCCGGCCCCGGGCACGCAGAATCCGGTCCCCCCTCGCGACGTGGAAATCGTCAGCAGTGGTGAGGTCCCGACAATAGGTATTGGTTTCGTGATTGATGCCTGCCAGTGCAATTCTCATGATGATCTGGAGTTCCGGAACTGAGTGTCAGGCTGAAGTACACCATGAGCTGATGCGGGAGTAAATCCGCCAGTCAGCTACCGGAGGCAACCGCCTTGAACAGAGCTTTGATGCGCTCGGCAGATTTTTTCAGATCAACAATGGGTTCGATATAACCGGACGACTGCTTTTCCAGCCCATGAATGGCTCTGGCACTGCTTTTCGCCAGTGCTGGCACCCAACGTTTGATATAAGTGGCGTCCGGGTCGAATTTCACCTGCTGACGCCAGGGGTTAAAGACACGGAAATAGGGTTGCGCGTCTGAGCCGGTTGAGGCTGCCCACTGCCAGTTACCATTATTCAGACACGGATCATAATCGATGAGATAACGCGCGAAGTGCGCCTCACCTTCGTACCAGCTGAGGTGCAGATTTTTCACCAGAAATGAGGCGGTTATCATTCTCACCCGATTATGCATATAGCCCGTCGCTGCCAGCTCTTTCATTCCGGCATCGATGATCGGAAAACCCGTCTCACCAGCTTTCCAGGCGGCCAGTTTATCAGTATCAGTCGCCCAGGGGATGGCATCATACTGACGTTTAAAGGCGTGGGTGAAGACCCCCGGATCGTGCCAGGCGATATGAGTGAAAAAATCCCGCCAGTACAGCTGTCGCACCAGAGGATGGTCGTTACCCAACGCGGCAGTGATTGCTGCATGCGCTTCTCTCACAGACAGCGTTCCAAATTTCAGATGCGCCGACAGCCGGCTGGTGCCTGGTAAGGCCGGAAAATCACGCTCGGTAGCGTAGGCGCTGAGATTTGTGAGCTGTTGCAAAACTGCTTCCGCTCCGGGACGGCCCGCCTGAAAGGCCATTTCAGAAGGGCCTTCAGGCAGCTTCATCAGCAGTTGCAAACCTTTCGCCGGGATCTGCTCACTGTCAGCCAGATGCAGGTTATCTGCAGTTACCGGTGGCGCCACGTAAAGCTGCCGTGCGCGGTTGTAAAACGGCGTGAACACAGAGTAGTGCCCGCCATCAGGCTTATACACCTGCTCTGGTTCATTGAGCAGGTAATCACCGACCTGCTGGAACGTGACACCCACGGACTCGCACACGGCGCGCAATTCCTCGTCACGGCGGCGGCTTGCAGGTGTGTAATCGCGGTTGGTGACGACTCGTCTGGCACCTGTTTTCTGAATCAGCTTTTTCAGGGTCCGGGCCGCCTCACCCTGCTCAATCCACAAACCGGAGCCGTGTGTCTGCAGCTGCTCGTCCAGCGCCTGCAGCGAGCCTTTCAGAAACGCCAGACGATAATCATGGCCTGCGTACTTCTGCAGCAGGGACTGGTCGAGGATAAAGCAGGGATAGACAACATCCGCTGCCGAGGCAGCTTCGTTAAGGCCGGCATTGTCCTGAATACGCAGGTCACGGCGAATCAGAAAAATGGTCGGATTCATAAACTGACTCTGAAACATAAGTGCGAACGAAAGGCGCAGGAACCTTAACCTACGTCATATGGAGCCCGACAGATCACTCTGTGGAATAAAGGAATGACTGGTCCCTGCCGGTTACGGTTCCTTCCTGCTCTTTTCCTGTGTATTCTGATTCATGAAGTGAATTGAGGGGTTCACATGAGTGATACAGCGCAAGCGCACCAGCCGCTGCCGATGAAAACAAAGCTGGCTTTCGGGATTGGTTCTACCGCCGAAACCCTGTCACTGTACAGCTACGCCGTACTGGTCACGCTTTACTACAACCAGATTCTTGGTCTTGAGATCTGGATGGCGGGTCTGGCACCCACCATCGCCATATTCACAGACGCTGTTTCCGACCCGTTCATGGGCTCCCTGACTGACCGGTTCAGGTCCACAAAATGGGGACGTCGGCATCCGTTCATGTTCATTGCGCCCGTGCCCATCGCAATCTCTTTCTGGTGCATCTATAACCCGCCAGCAGGGCTGAGCGAACTGCAGCTGTTCGCCTGGCTGACCTGCTGGGCTATCGCCCTGCGAACCTTCATGACTATCTATCATGTACCTCATCTGGCACTGGGGGGCGAACTGGCAAGCGATTACACGGAACGCTCCACGGTCATGAGCTACAACAATTTCTTCGGTTGGCTGGGTGGCGCGGCCATGTTCAAACTGAACACGCTGATTTTCTTCGCGTCTTCAGCGCAGTTTGCCAATGGCCTGCTGAATCCGGAGGCCTATCATATGTTCTCGATTTCCATGGCCATCGTGATTGTCATCGTGCTGTTTGGCAGCGCCTGGCTAACCCGGGACAGAATCCCCTATCTGCCACAACCGGTGGAAGGTGCTGACAAATTCAGGCCAACAGACTTTTTGCGGGATCTGATGGTTGCCTTTTCCAACCGGAATTACCTGTTTCTGATGATCGCCTATTTTGCACTCAGTCTGATGCTGGGAATTCGCAGTGGTATTGGCACCTACATGGAAATCTATTACTGGGAGCTGAAATCAGAAGCCATCGGCAGCCTGCGCTTTTATCCGAGCCTGGCGGGCTATGTTTTCGGATTCCTGATCTCCAGCCGGTTGCATCATCTGTTCGACAAAAAGATAGTGATTGTCATCACCGCTGTCATGCTTTCTGTGTTCCCGGCACTGCCGGTAGTGATGCGTCTGCTGGGCGTCTTCCCCGACAATCATACGGCCATGCTGATTCCCGCACTGGTCTTCTGTGCCGCACTTGGTGCACTGGCCGGCAGCATTCTGAACATCAGTGTCATGTCAGCACTGGCAGACGTAGCCGATGAAATTGATCTGAAACATGGCCTGCGCCAGGAAGGGATTCTTTATTCCGCACGTACCTTCTTTGCCAAACTCGACAGTTCCATCGGCCACGGCATTGCGACCTTCAGTATGTGGCTGATTTCCTTTCCGAAGAAAGCGATCCCCGGCAAGGTCGATGAAGAGATTGTCTGGTGGTTAGGGGTGATCGATTCACCTATGACGATTCTGCCCGGACTGATTGCGGCGTTTTTCTATTCCAAGTACCAGATCGACCGCAAGCAGTATGAAGAAACCCGCCAGGGACTGATGGCGAGAGATACAAAGGCCTGACCAGACAAAAAACATCCGGACAGTCCGGTCTGCCCGAAGGACACTGCGCAATAGTGTTGGCCGCTGATCAGGGGCGCAGGTCCTTTCGGTGAATCACATAATATGCCACCGGTCCCAGCTCATCCGGCTCAGTTTTCTCGTAATGGAAACCCAGCTTTTCTGCCACATGAACAGAGGCAAGGTTTGCCGGGTCAATAGTGGCATAGATTCTCGTTAAAGCACTGCGCGAGAAGACATAGTCCAGCATCGGTGCTGCGACTTCAGTGGCGAAACCCTGCCCCCAACCGAACTGATGAAACACATATACAAGTTCATCAAATGCATTTTCCGGCGCCCGCACAACCCCGCAGTACCCCAGAAACCGGTTGTCAGCTTTCAGGTACACCGCAGACGTACCATAGCCCCGATCGCGATACTTGCGTTTACAGATTTCAATCCAGTCGGCCACTTCGCTACGAGTCAGCGTCGTACCATCCCCGACATAGCGCAACACCAGTGGGTCAGCACACAAAGAGGCGAAGTCATCAAGGTCTTCCGGGGTAAACTGCCGCACCAGACAGCGTGCCGTTTCATACAAGACAGTCATGACTCAGTAGCTTTTTTCCTGTCCGAGCACCTGTTCAGCGATATAGGACTTGATCAGTTCCTGACTGATTGGCGCAATAACAGGAATCATAATTTCCCGCAGATACCGTTCAACCTGATACTCCTTTGCATAGCCCATTCCGCCATGGGTCAGCACGGCCCGCTGGCAGGCTTTGAGCCCGGCCTCAGCCGCCAGATACTTGGCTGCATTGGCTTCTGCACCGCAGGGTTGTCCGGCATCGTAGAGAGCCGCAGCCTTCAGCACCATGAGATGAGCGGCTTCGAGTTCCATCCAGTTTACCGCCAGCGGATGCTGAATTGCCTGATTTTTGCCTATGGTGCGGTCAAAGACGACCCTGTCCCGGGCGTAGCGACTGGCTCGCTCCAGTGCAGCCTGACCCAGTCCAACGGCTTCCGATGCAATCAGCACCCGCTCCGGGTTCAGGCCATGTAACAGACATTTCCAGCCATCACCTTCTTTGCCGATCCGGTCTGCAACCGGAACCACCAGATCATCGATAAACAGGGCATTCGAATCGACTGCCTTGCGCCCCATCTTTTCGATCAGACGGACTTCGATTTTCGACCGGTCAAGGTCGGTGTAAAACAGCGACAGGCCTTCAGTGGGCTTACGGCATTCCGCCAGATCTTTGGTACGGGCAATCAGCAGTATCTTGTTGGCAGTCTGAGCAGTCGTAGTCCACAGTTTGCGCCCGTTAATTACATAGTGGTCACCATCTCTCACTGCCCGCGTGGCCAGCCGGGTCGTGTTCAGTCCCGCGTCCGGCTCAGTCACGCCGAAACAGGCGCGGTCCTGACCGGCTATCAGCGGTGGCAGGCAGCGGGCCTTTTGCTCATCAGTTCCAAAGACAACAATCGGGTTGGGTCCGAACAGGTTGAGGTGCACAGCGGAAGCGCCACTCATGCCTGCACCAGAGCGGGCAATAGTATGAGCCAGTATCGAGGCTTCTGTGATACCCAGACCAGAACCGCCGTATTCCTCCGGCATAGCGATACCCAGCCAACCGCCTTCGGTGATGCGCTTAACGAAGGCCTCGGGGAATTCACCGTCAGTATCACGCGCCAGCCAGTAGTCATCATCGAACTCTGCACAAATGCGGGCTATGGCATCGCGGATCGCGAGCTGATCTTCAGTGAAGCTGAATTGCATGGGCGTTCTCTCAGATACAAAACGCCCATACTATCCGGGTCTTGATGGGGAATCTACGTGCTGCAGGCCACAGCTGCGGACAGCCACAGCGAAGGACCTGTTAGTGCGACTATCGGGTCAGCAGGTGCTGAGGGTCAACTTTCAGAAACAGGTCGCCCTGATCTGTCTGGAAGTAGCCGTCATAACACAACGCCTCTTCGTCATGATCTTTGTGCACATCTGCCAGAAAGTTTTTACTGGTGAATTCCATCATCCCGTCGATGCTGTCGAGTTCGATAGCAAAGGAACGTGAGCCATTCTCAAGAATGATCACCACCGGTTTGGTCATGTCCTGAAGCCGGGCCTGAGCCTGATCGAACAGTTCAAGCAACTGGCGCAAGGTGGCATGGCGTTCTTCCGCAATGATTTTGAGCGATTCCACCTTGCCCTCATCGGTGAGGGCAAGGTCCAGCAACCGCTCAGCCAGTGAATGAATGTGCTTGTGTGGGGCATCAAACCTGACCAGAATTTCCTGCAGTTCCTGATCTTCAGCCTGATAGTTGTCGTACCACCTGCCGAACTCACATTTGTGCGGATCTGTCGCTTTTACAAAGGGCTCACCACTTCTCAGACTATGTTCCAGCGCATCCAGCCAGTTGATGTGGTCCTGCTTTCTTGCCTTCAGTAACTCAATCAGTGCTGCACTCTCATCACTTCTGGAATGGGATTCAATCAGCTCGCTGAAACGGTATAGCGGCACTGGCAGGCCATCATGCTCAAATACCGAATGTCGCTCGTAGGACGTATCCGGCACCGTGCGCGTGGTGATGGCATCCCGCGAAGTAATGTAGCGCACACACCCCACAGCCAGCGCAAACGCCGCATTGCCCACCCGGAAAGTCAGGTAAGAACCGGCGATATTGTCAGCGGAGCTCAGATTCAGGGCATTCTGCATGGATATGACCTCTTCAGGAAAAAACGAGACGACGGAAGGCTTGATAAACCGCCACACCAGAGACTTGCCCCTTGGTACTGCAGCTTCCTCAAGCCAGACTTTTTAAGTGTAGACCAATTCAGAAATGACAACGGAGCCGTTGTGAAGACCCGGAACAATCCGCTGCGGCGGTCTGATTGAGCCTGAAGATGCCCGGCTGCTCACGGCGCCAGCGGACATTGAACGACCTGGTTCCGGTACCGTCAGTGGATTTGCAATTGCAGGCACAGGCCCCGTATCCTCAGCGCTATATCTGTTTGTAAGGGAAAGATTATGACAACCCCGAAACTCATCACACATGCCAGTCAGGCGACGCCGGAATGGCTGACCTCAGTGCTAAGGTATGCAGGTTATGAAGGTCAGGTTTCTGATGTGAGCATGAAATCTATCGGCACAGGGCAGGTGGGTGAGAACGTGCGCTTTACCTTAGCGGGTGAGGGCATCCCGGAAAGCGTCGTTGGCAAATTTGCTTCCAGTGACCCAACCAGCAAGCAAACCGGTATCGATCAGAAAAACTATATCCGGGAAGTTTTCTACTACAAGGAAATTGACTCGACGGTCGATATTCAGACGCCACGGGTTCTGTTTACCGACTGCGAAGAATCCAGTCATGATTTTGTGATTATGATGGAAGATCTCGCACCGGGTGAGCAGGGTGATCAACTGGCCGGTTGCAGCGTTGATGAAGCGGCCCTGGCACTGGAAGAACTGGCCCGGCTGCAGGGTCCACGCTGGGGTGACAGCACGCTGAAGCAGTACCCATTATTAAGTGGCAGCATGAGTGAAGATAATGCCGGTGTCCTGCAAGGGTTATATAAAATGGTGGAGCCGGGCTTTCTGGCTCGCTATGCCGAACGCCTGACGCCTGAATACCTGAACATGGTAAAACTGGTCGGCGACAAATTACTGAGCTACAGCACATCATGGGAAGGTCCATCAACCCTGATTCACATCGATTACCGGCTGGACAATATGATGTTCGGCGGACCTCACCCACTGACTGTGGTCGACTGGCAATCTATCTCTCTCGGGTGCGGCTTACTGGATGCCAGCTATTTTGTCGGGACCTCACTGCAACCAGAGCTGCGGGCGAAGGAAGAGCGGCACCTGCTGAAGCACTATCTCGACGTGCTGCGATCCTACAAAGTAGAGCTGAGCGATGATGATGCCTTTACTTTCTATCGTAATTTCGCCCCGGCCGGTTTGATCATGGC
>JAGRIO010000268.1 GCA_020443225.1 Pseudomonadales bacterium | reverse complement strand
GTTGATTTTCCGGCCAGTCTTTCCGGTGCCGTCTCTGGCGTAAAAGACTGATCTGCGGGTATCGGTGCGGTACCATTCAGGCGCTGTGCTGCTGTTGGGCGGGCCAGTTGCTGCAGTTGCATTGCCAGCCGTTCATCCGCATCGTGGGCACTTACTGGCAGGGATGCAGGAGTGGTTGGCATCGCTGGTAACAAATGCTCCCACATCAGATCGAGAACTCTCTGCATGTTATTCAGACAGGAAAACATCGCAATCAAAGCATTCTGTTCTGGCAGTACCACCATGTACTGCCCCATAGCGCCATCACCGCGATAGCCATGGCGTGAGCGCCAGAGCTGAAAGCCATAGCCCTGTTGCCAGTCTGGTTCAGTGTTCATGGGATTAGGGGTCTGGACTGCAGAGGCCTGGGATACCCAGCCTTCAGGCAACAGGCGGTTACCCTGCCAGACGCCATCCTCCAGATACAGTTGCCCCAGTCGCGCAGCTGCGTCAAGGTTGATATACAAACCACTGTAACCAAGATCGATGTCAGGCTGATGTTGTGCCCAGCGCGCATCTTTGATACCCAGGGGTTCAAACAGCCGGGGTTGTAAATAGTCGAGTAACCGTTGCCCGGCCAGTCTTTGCAGAATGGTAACCAGGGCCAGCACTGGCGGCTGATTATAGGCAAACAGGGTGCCGGGTTCTGCGGCTGGTGGAATGCGCAGAAAGCCCTTTACAGGATCGTCAGGTTCAAGTTGTCTCGCAAGTCCATTGGTCTCCTTGTCATGGCCCGATGCCATGGAAGCAAGGTGGCGAATCCTGAGATTCTGAAAAGCCGGGTCTGCGGTTTCAAAGTATTCTGGCAGGTAGTCCTGAACCAGGTCGTCGAGACCCAGGCGGCCTTCGCCGATCATCAAACTCAGTGCGGTGCCGGAAAAGGATTTACTGAGAGAGTAGACCAGACGCAGGTCCTGTGCCTGATGCGGGGCCCAGTAGCCTTCAGCGATACGGTATCCGTTCCGGTGAATGATCAGGCCATGGGCTTCCAGCTGTGGATCATTGTTCAGCGCCTGAAGGAAATTGCTGATGCCCTCTGCATCAACATTCTGGGCAGAGGGCGGGCTGATTCTGACGAAGTCCATGAAACGGGTAACCTTGCAGTCAATGAATGCCAGATGATACCCGAATCATGAAGTCGCTGTATCAGGCTGCGCCAGCGACGCGGCGACGGCCTGAAGATCGTGTCGGCCGACCGCCTGTGGTGCTGGCAATAACAGTGGCTCTGCCACCGGAACGCTTGCCTGAAGCCTGCTCGGGGCGGCGTTCCTGACGTTCGGTATTTCGGCTGTTGCCATTGCTGTCAGGTCTGCCTCCACGACGACGTGCGTCGGGTTTAGCACCGCTGTCACCTCTTTTGCCCGCGCCAGCCTGTCCGGCACTGGTGTTACCTGGCCTGGCATTACCTGATCCGGCATTGCGGTTGCGGGCTGGCTTTCGGGTTGCCGCGACAGATTTGTTGCTGTGAGATTCCGGCAGGTTGTGATCAGGCTCAAAGCCTTCAAGTTCCTCTCTTGGCAAGGTGCTGCGGGTAAATTTCTCGATTTCCCGAAGCTGTTTGATTTCATCAGCGCAGACGATAGAGATGGCTTTGCCCGTTTCGCCGGCCCGGCCGGTACGACCGATGCGGTGGACATAGTCTTCAGGTACCTGTGGTAATTCAAAATTGATCACCACAGGAAGTTTGTCGATATCAATACCCCGTGACGCAATGTCGGTGGCAATCAGCATCGTAATCTTGCCTGCCTTAAAATCTTTCAGGGTGCGGGTGCGGTGATTCTGGCTTTTGTTGCCGTGAATTGCTGCCGCTTTGACGCCAAGTTTGTCCAGCTGCCTGACGACTTTGTCAGCCCCGTGCTTGGTGCGGCTAAACACCAGCGCCTGCGACCAGCCAGCTTCCTGATACAACGCATGCAGGATGTTAATTTTCGCTGCCTTGTCAGCAGGTACTACTAACTGTTCCACTGATGGCGCGGTCTGATTTTCCGGTGTGGCCTTGACCTCTTCCGGGTCGACCAGCATGGTCTGAGCGAGTTTGCGGATTTCCGGTGAGAAAGTTGCCGAGAACAGCAGTGACTGGCGTTTTGCCGGCAGCATCGCGCGAATCTTGCGGATGTCAGAGATAAAGCCCATATCGAGCATTCTGTCGGCTTCATCGAGCACGAAGATTTCGACTGCATCGAGCTTTACAGCTTTCTGGTTATAAAGGTCCATGAGCCGGCCCGGGGTGGCTACCAGCACATCCACGCCGTTTCGCAATTGTCTGATCTGTGGGCCGATCTTGACGCCACCAAAAACTGTTGCGCAGATCAGATTGGCTTCTTTGCCATAAGTCCGCAAATTCTCTAAAACCTGAGCAGCCAGTTCGCGGGTAGGGGTCAGAATCAGGGCGCGCGGCCCCTTAGGATTTCTTTTCTGAAGTTTGTGCAGAATCGGCAGACAGAAGGCGGCTGTTTTACCAGAGCCGGTCTGGGCTGACGCCATCAGGTCTTTACCCGCAAGTACTTTGGGTATGCTGACAGATTGTATGGGTGTTGGTTGGGTGTAGCCGGTTTTTTTTACGGCTGAAAGCAATTCCGGGGACAGCCCCAGAGAGTCAAATGTAGACATAGATTTCCTGTACAACACTGCTTATGCAAGTGTCGGATAACAATGGGTTGTGGTGCACATCGTCTGATGTTGCGCCGTGGCACGGCATTGGGAATTTGAGCTCAGTGGGGACAGTGAATCCCGCAGGAGGGCAAGGTGGACGATTCGCCTGAACAAATAAACATGACGCTAGCTGAGGTCCAGATCAGCATGCGCAGTCTAGTTGGCGAATGCGGACTATGCAAGTAAAACCACCAGTAAACGGGCTGCGCCTCACGGGTCTCCGGGGCTCAGACTATCAAGTGCTTCGAAAATTCCCTCTTCTTCCAGAACCCGCATGCCGAGTCTCTGCAGGGAAATGCCCTGGTGAATGCGGTAATCAAACCGCAGACGGCCTTCACGTTCGTCTGCCTCAAAATAGCGACAGTCGACTTGAGGATGATCCTGCAACACATCACTCAACTCTATCAGGTGAGATGAGAAGATAAACAGGCAATCAGGACGTACAGCGAAGCGCTCGATGATCGCCTGTGATGCATCCAGCGCATCTTTCACGTTGGTGCCTTTGAAGGGTTCATCCAGAACCGCGACGACCCGTTGACCGGCTCCCACCGCGCGGGCTATGTCTCTGACCCTTAGTGCCTCAGCTCTGAAGTAGCTGATACCATCGAGTTGATCATCGCTCAGCGAGATTGAGCTGAACAGCACGTCAGCCGGGGAAAACTGAAAACTCGCTGCCGGCACGCCCATGCCGAGATGCGCCATATAGATCGCAGTTGCAAAAGCCCGCAGATAGGTGGTCTTCCCCGCCATATTGGGGCCTGTCAGAAACAGCACGCGACCTTGCTGACTCAGGTGCAGCGGATTAGAAACCGGGTTATCGAGCAGTGGATGCCGAAGTCCGGTTGCTGTCACGAATAATTCATTTTCCATGACTTGCGGCATCGTCAGGTTGTTATTCTCGCTGGTGTCTGCAAGGGCGATCAGTGCATCCAGTTCATAGAGAAGCTTTAGCAGCTGTTGTAACGGGGGCTTGCAGAACAGCCGGAAATGCTGATCTTCCCGCAGCACTTCGCCGAACCAGCGATATTTCCCCGGCTCTTTCATGTTGTCAGGCTGGGCAGCCTGAAGCGCCACAGATAAGTCATCCAGTAGCTGCCGCAGCTCCCCGGTCGCCGATTGCAGTTCTGGTTGCTGCAGAAAGGTTGTCACCGCCAGCAGATATTGATGGCAGAGTCTGGTGCCATGAACAATGCCCAGATAGTAGCGGTTCTGTGTCCACCAGAGTGACAGGGCTTCGAGATGAAACTCTACTGGGTTGGTGGCCGTCACTATTGGCTGAATATCGTTGATGTAATGGTCAGTTCTGCCCATCAGCCAGGCTGAGGGCAAGGCGTCAAACAGCCGGCGGTTGGCCATGATGAACTGCAGAGAAATCTGGGTTGCGCGAATCTGCCTGACTTCGGCAAATGGCTGAGCCATCCTGCGCCGTAATGCTTTTGCGCCACCGGAGGAACGTGTTGAATTGCACAGTTGAAAGATGCTCCGGTCGTTATCATCTTTGCTGAAGATGCGTAAATCATCGATGGTCTGCTGATCGATCAGCATCGCGGAGCCAGGCTGTTGTTCGGGCGGCCCGGTGTCTGAATTTCTGCTCATAGCCGGAAAGTTACTCATTCGCAGGGTGTTTCCCAGATTAACATCTGGGCAGACAAGAGCGTAATTGCTATCTTTCAGAATCACTCTGAAGAAGATAACGCTCATGACACTGAAACTCTATGATTACAAGGGTGCGCCTAACCCCCGCCGGGTAAAGATATTTGCCGCAGAAAAAGGCATTGAGCTGACCTTGATTAACTGTGATATGTCGAAACGGGAACATAAGACGCCTGAATTTCTGCAGAAGAACCCCAGTGGCAAAATTCCGGTGCTGGAACTCGAAGATGGCCGCTGTATCCCCGAAAGTGTTTCCATCTGTCGTTATCTGGAAGCGATTCAACCAGAACCCAATCTGTTTGGCAGCGATCCCTTTGAAATGGCCTGGATTGATGCCCGTAACCGCCAGTTAGAGCTGGAACTGTGGTCGCAGATCGGTACCTCCTGGGTTAACGGCCCCATTGTCGGGAAAATGGGATTGTTTAAGCAGATACCAGCGGCGAAAGAGGCCAGCGATGCCAATGTCCGCCGCTACTATGAACGACTGAATACAGAACTGGGTGAACAGGCCTTCATCGCAGGCAGTCGCTATACTGTCGCTGATATCACTTTGCTGAGTGCTGTTGACTTTGCCAGCGCCATGGTGGGTCTGGCACCAGATAATGATCTTGTGAACCTTAAAAACTGGCATGAAAGGGTTTCAGCCAGACCTTCGGCCAGTGCCTGACGATGGGGTGGCATTCCCGTTCTGAACTGGGCGAATTTCGTCGCCCGGTGCTTGTGGGTTATGTCACCCGTCTGGAAACATTGCTCATCATTCTGCTGTTTTCGGTGCTGTTCTGGGTCTGTTCGCTGTGGTTGCGGCTGCCTTTTTTCAGCGTTCGCAGCATCATGCTTTGGATCATTTCAGTCACACTGTTCATGAACTATGGCTTTGTCATCATTGACTACACTGCTCGGGGGCTGGATAAGTTACCAGCCCTTTCCGGTGAGTTAGTTTTTCCTACCCATGACACACGGCTTTTCAGGGTGATTGGTTTGTCGCTGGTGTTCTTTGGCATTCACGAGAGCCTGGAGGATCAGAGTGCGCGGCAGGCTTTTGTCATGGCCAGCTTTTTTGTCTATCCCATTTTCTTTGCGGTGATGATTGTCAGCAGAAATGCCGGGCAGCTTCTGAACCCGGTCACCTTGTTTGGCG
>JAGRIO010000267.1 GCA_020443225.1 Pseudomonadales bacterium | reverse complement strand
GGGTCCAGCAGGTCAGGTATTCGTTGCACAACTTCATCGGGCATCATGAAGGTGAATTCACCCGGCGAGAAAGTTGCCAGAGTCGACAGCAGATACTGATCGCCGTAATAGACATCTACCTGCGTAGTCTGGGGTTCCAGCAGGTCTTCAAAGCCGGGTGGTATAAAGGGCTCAGAGGCTGCTTCCGCTACCCTGCTGGAGGTGCACAGGCAGACCAGCAGCAGGGCGGGAATCAGTATTCTCATTGTGGCTTAGCGGCCTGGAAGCGCCGGTCAGGGGAAGATTTCTTTTTTGATCCCGTCGAAAGTGCGAACCGAATAAGCGGCGGGACCATCCCAGGGCAGATCCAGCGTCCACTCGTTACCCGCATACAGGCGGCGACTGGGCAGATCTTCACAGATGCTGGCGTCAGCGGGATCACACTGCTTGCCCTCGCTCAGCAGAATATTGGAGTTGCCAGAATTAGACAATTTCAGCTGCTTACCCTCGCGGGAAGCGCCCAGCGTCGCGACTGGCTCATCCGGTTGGATAATGGTGAGTATCTGATAGGCGACGACAATTCTGAGCTGGCTGGTTTCTTCTTCCAACGGGGGAACGATAGGCGTGACGTTGATCCGGTAAATACGCTCTGTCTGATTCTCTTTCTGCAGATTCACCAGCCGGATCAGCTTCTGGCCGCCGGGCTGAATGACCAGTTTTTGCGGTGTGGCAATCAGCTTCTGTTCTCTTGGATCGGCTGCCTTGATACGTTCTTCAGCGTCGCTGCCCGGTGCTTTGACTTCAAGCACTTCGACCTGAATGTACATCACCTCTTCACCGGTATTACTGACCTTGACGTCTTCGCGGGGCTGGCCGCCGGCTTCGAAGATCACTATGGACCTGTCGACATACATGTCTGCCAGAGCAGCTGGCAAAGTAAACAAAAGCAAAAAGGCGAGCAAAGTGGTGCTGATGGTTTTCATGTTGGAATGTTCCAGGACCTTGTTACGTTGGGGAGTGTATCACAGCGATACCCACCGGTATTCACAGGGGTTTCCTATACAGGTGACACCATAAATGTCAGCGACCCGCGATAAAAGCCCGATTGTGCAGCGACCAGATCCTGCGAGCTGAACGTCACCCTGAAAGCTGTGGCGCTGTCGCATGGAATCGTGCGGCTCGTTACCTGATATTCCGGTGAGGGTACTCCCGGGCGAAGATCATCATAATCAGTGCCCGGGGTGTCGCCACTGTTGCCGCGGTAGGCAACCTGGTAGGCCAGCTCGTTGCCGTTGTCGCTGCTGAGCAAAAATGCACTCTGGCCGTCAGAGGCACCGTAGGCAATCACCCGGTAGCGACCGCTCTCATTGCCGCGAACACAGAATGCTTCTGAAAAGACGGCATCAACATTACGGTCGGTAATGTCGAGGTTAACCTCGTTGACCGTATTAATCTGCATAGAAGGCGCGATGCTCAGGGAAATTCTGATATCTGCACTGGTGTCGGTATCGGGAGCAATGGCAGACTGGGCAGCCGCCAGTGATGAGCTCAACGATAACACTAAGGCTGCCAGGCCCCTGACCCGGGTGCCAGAAACAGGTCGCGGCACAGGGGTTGCACAGGCGCGGACAAGTGTCCGCAGAATAGCGTTGACTGTTGACCGTGCTGATTGAAAGAGCTGCAATTTCATCTTGTCATTGTATTAAGAGACTGCCGAATGACAATGCATGAAGTATGCCTGCTTTTTCAGGCCGAAGTTCAGGGGTTTCAAGGTGAGTGAGCGCTTACGATGGCAAAAGTGCGGTCGCCATTCCGGCACTATGTGACATTCAGGGTCGGGTCAGATAGGGGTGACCGTGACAACCAGCCGGTCAGCCTCGCGATTCACCGCAAATACCTGATGGCTGTTACAACGATCAGTCAACGCCTTTGACTGTGGGTTCTGAGAAGGGCAGCCGGCCACGGGGCGTAGTTTAGCAATTTCAGGTATATCGGTGCTGTTCAGGGTGACGCGGATATCGATCGTGGCCTGTGCACCGGTGCCTGCCAGCGTACTGCTGGTGCCCACGATACCTGCCAGCAGCAGAAGTGTGGCCAGGGCAGACCTGATGAAGTTGGTTGTTAGCATGAACTGATTAAAGGACAGAATCACCGGTTGCACAAGTACCATTGGTAGTATTTTGATGGCACTGACCGGTGTAGCCTGCCCGTCGCTCAGATTTTCCACTGCCGGGTGTTGCTGGCAACAGTCAGCCGGTGCTGTACCACCGTTGCAGATAGTGAGTTCGGAGCCTTAGTCGTTGTCGTCACCGTCGTCACTGAGCCCTGGTCCTTTCATGCCCAGCTCATTGATCTTGCGGGTCAGCGTGTTACGACCCCATCCCAGCAGTACGGCGGCATCTCGTTTGCGACCACCAGTTTGCTTCAGCGCAGATTCAATCATGATGCGCTCGAACCGTGGCATAGCGACGTTCAGCAGGCCTTCCTCGCCGGGTTTAAGATTGGCCAGCTTGCGAGCGGCCCAGGTACGCAGGGACTTTTCCCAGTTCTCACTGATGGCCGGGTCATTCTTGTCGACGGTCAGCTCTGGCGGCAGATCGTCGATCGTCACTTCACGACCAGTCGCCATTACGGTTATCCAGCGGCAGAAGTTTTCCAGCTGACGCACGTTGCCGGGCCACGGCAGTTCAGTGATATAGGCGAGCGTGTCGGGCTTGAGAATCTTGGCTTCTTCGTTCAGTTCCCGGGCAGCTTCCTGCAGAAAGTAATTCGCTAACAGGCCGATATCTTCCTTGCGCTCACGCAGAGTCGGGATATGGATACGTATGACATTGAGGCGATGGAACAGATCCTCGCGAAAGCGGTTCTGACGCACCAGATCTTCCAGGTTCTGGTGAGTCGCAGCGATAATGCGGACATCAGCTCGCAGCGGCTCGTGCCCTCCAACCCGGTAGTACTCCCCATCGGATAACACCCGCAGCAAACGAGTCTGGGTTTCCGCTGGCATATCACCGATTTCGTCGAGAAATAACGTGCCCTGGTCGGCCTGCTCGAAGCGACCCTTGCGCAATGCATTGGCACCGGTAAAGGCACCTTTTTCATGACCAAACAACTCTGACTCAATCAGGTCGTGAGGAATCGCCGCCATATTAAGGGCAATAAAGGTTTTATCAGCCCTTGGGCTGTGGCGGTGCAGGGCCTGGGCGACCAGTTCCTTGCCGGTACCAGACTGACCATTGATAAGAACAGTGACATTAGATTTGGAAAGACGCCCGATAGCCCGGAACACTTCCTGCATCGCCGGTGCCTGGCCAATGATTTCCGAGCTGAGATGGGTTGTGGGTGATGATTCTGCCGGCTGGCTTTGTTCCTGTTCCTTCTGATGACTGATGGCGCGTTTGACCACGGCGACGGCTTCGTCCACCTCAAAGGGCTTGGGAATATACTCAAAGGCGCCGCCCTGAATGGATGATACGGCGGAATCCAGGTCAGAGTGCGCCGTCATGATGATAACGGGTAATTCCGGGTAATCTGCTTTAATCCGGTCAAGCAGATCCAGACCATCAATCCCCGGCATTCTGATATCGCTGACGATGGCATCGGGTGGGCTTTCGCTGAGGTTGCGCAGCAGGGATTTACCGTCTTCAAAGCAGGTGACGCTCAGACCTTCCTGAGTGAGCGCACGCTCAAGTACCCAGCGGATTGAGCGTTCGTCGTCGACGACCCAGACGTTGTTGTTTGCACTCATCACGCTGTCTCCATGGGTAGAATAATTGAGAATTTGGTATTGCCTGGTTCGCTTTCGAACTCAATCAGGCCTTTATGCTGATTGACGATGGACTGGGCGAACGACAGTCCCAGCCCGGTACCATCGGCCCGGCCACTGATCATCGGGAAGAACAACTGCTCGCGGATTTCTTCGGGGATGCCCGGGCCGTTGTCGGCAATCACCACCCGCAGCACATTACGATAAAGCCTGGCACCAATGGTGTACTGACGTTCAGTGCGGGTAATGAATTCAAGGGTCGGTTGAGGTACGTCAGATAATGCCTGCAGGGCGTTGCGGGCGATGTTCAGAAACACCTGTACCATCAGCTCCGGGTCCAGCAGTAGTTCAGGAATGCTGGGGTCATAGTCCCGTTTGATTTCCAGCGACAGGTTGGTTTCCAGGGTGATCAGCTTGCGCACCCGTTCCAGCACTTCGTGGATATTAGCCATCTCAGGTTTGGGAACGGTTTTGGGTCCCAGCAGGCGGTCCACCAGCGACGTGAGCCGGTCAGTTTCAGAGATGATGATGTCGGTGAATTCTTTCTGATCCGGATCTGACAGCTCCCGCGCCAGCAATTGCGCGGAGCCGCGGATACCCCCCAGAGGGTTTTTAATCTCATGGGCCAGCCCTCGGATCATTTGCCGGGTTGCTTCCTGATGACCCCGTAATGCCTCATCGCGGTCAATGCGCAGGTAACGGTCGAGTGGATAAAGCTCGATCAGTAGTCTGGGCCATTCGCCTTCATTGATGGGCGTAACAGCGTAATCGACGGTGATCAGGTGACCATCATGCAGGCGCAGCTGAGCGCGCCGCTGAGTAAAGGGTTGATCGGTCTGCAGGGATTCGTAGAGCACTGCCTGTAGTTCGTTGGCATCCAGCATGATATCAAGAATGGATGAACCCAGTGCGCGGGTGGCAGAGATATCCAGCAGGATCTCCGCAGACTGATTAATGAAACAGAGTTTCAGCTCGTGATCTACAGACAGGATCGCGATATTGAGGCTGCTTAGTATGTTCTCTGACATAAGTGGCGTGCTTTCCAAGCTGTGGCTCCAGAAGTGTCAATCTTCATGGCCACGATGATGCAAGAAGCGAACCAGCTTTGTGCATCAGAAGGTGTGCATTTTTACGGGCTTCGCGGGGATCAGTATAGGCGTGCGCTGGCAAAAACGCACCAACATAGTGCGGCGTAGATTCTGCTGCTGTAAATGCACTCCGACAAAGCTTTCAGTGGCTTTGCTGTTCCTGAAAATGCCCAAAAAAAAGCCCTGGTTCTGCAGAACCAGGGCTCTTTCTGTTCCACCTTAACCCCAATGGGGCAGGGGGCTTATACGCTGTAGTACATCTCGAACTCAACCGGGTGAGTGGTCATGTTCAGCTTGGTGACTTCTTCCATTTTCAGGTCAATGTAAGCATCGATCTGAGAATCAGTGAAAACATCACCTTCAGTGAGGAACGCACGGTCTGCATTCAGGGCATCCAGCGCCATTTCCAGCGAGCTGGATACTGTCGGAATGCCTTTCAGCTCTTCAGCTGGCAGGTCGTACAGGTCCTTGTCCATTGGCGCACCCGGGTCGATCTTGTTCTTGATGCCATCAAGGCCTGCCATCATCATGGCAGAGAACATCAGGTAAGGGTTAGCGGTCGGGTCGCCGAAACGAACTTCGATACGAACACCCTTCGGACTGCCGCCCTGTACGTAAGGAATACGGATAGAAGCAGAACGGTTACGGGCAGA
>JAGRIO010000266.1 GCA_020443225.1 Pseudomonadales bacterium | reverse complement strand
CTGACGGTTGTTGCAGGGCTGCGCTATGACTGGTACGACTCTGACGATTCGCCCCGGGTGAACCCGAATTTTACTGCCCGCTATGGTCATGACAATGGTGCGAATTTTGATGGTCTGGATCTGCTGCAGCCTCGCCTCGGTTTTACATGGCAGGTAGACGACCGCCTGAGTGTCCATGGTGGCGCAGGCCTGTACTCCGGTGGAAACCCGAATGTATGGCTGTCCAATAATTACTCTAACAATGGTATTACCCAGGTTGAGGTGCAGGATCGCACGCTGGATGATGCGGGCAATCCGGATACATTGTTTACCATTGCACATAACGGTGCCGGCCGACCCATTTATGACATTCCGCAGGCACTGTTTGATGCGGTGGGTTCTGGCACCACTGATAGTGCAGTAAACAGTCTTGACCCTGACTTCAAAGTGCCATCAGCATGGAAATACAATCTGGGCCTGATCTGGAATTTCACCATGCCTGGCGATAATTCCGGAGACTATGTCCTGACCGCTGATTATCTCTACAGTGATTCTCAGGATTCGGCCATCATTGTTGATAAGACACTGGAGCGAATCGGCAGTGCACCTGACGGACGACCCATTTACCGGGGTATTGATCGCAGTGATCCCGATTGTGTTGTTCCGACTGCTGCCACCTGTTCAGGCCGTTCACAGGATTTTGAGCTCACCAATGTCAGCGGCGGCGATGGTTATCAGAGTGCCTTGTCTCTTGGGCTTTCCAAATCCTGGGATAACGGTATCAGCATGGCGCTGGGTTACGCTTATGTTGAAGCTGAGGATGTCAATCCAATGACTTCGTCAGTAGCGTTTTCAAACTATGCGAATATCGCGGTCAGTGACCCGAACAATCCTGGTGCTGCAACCTCCAATTATGAGATCCCTCATCGTTTTACCCTGCGTTTGCAGTACGAAGCTGCGCTGTGGGGTGACAATATGACCCGCATCTCGTTGTTTGGAAGCAGAAATGAGGGCAGGCCGTTCACCTATACATTTACCAGCGGATCCATGTTTGGTGATTCGGTAGGTTTTGTGGACAGGGCACTTTTGTATGTGCCAACTGGCCCGAACGATCCGAATGTGACGTTTGCCCCGGGTTTCGATACGGCAGCCTTTTTCCAGTTTGCAGACAGTGCTGACCTCAGCGCTGGTATTGCTGAACGCAATTACCGGCACAGTAACTGGTGGACCAAATTTGATCTGAAGGTAGAGCAGGAACTGCCTGGCTTCTTTACCGACGATAAATTCTCTGTATTCGTCGTTATTGAGAATCTTGGAAACCTGCTCAATGATGACTGGGGTATCCTTCGTGAGGCCAGTTTCCCGCGCTATCAGTCCGTTGTCGATGCCAGCATCGACGCTGGGACAGGGAAATATGTGTTCAACGAGTTTTTTGAACCCTCATCGCAGAGCCGGGCGACTGACGCCTCTCTGTGGGAAATGCGTCTGGGTGTCCGCTACGTATTCTGAAGCCGGTGATGTCCTGATTCGAAAAAAGCGCAGTACTGAAGGTCTGCGCTTTTTTTTGCCTCATGTTGAGGCAACTGATCAGCGTTTGCATCGAAATCACGCAGGCACTGGTGAGAGAACTACTGCCGATCGGCGAAAATCCGTTAGCTGGCCGGTTTTTTCGGATTGGCATCAACTTTGCTCTGCTCTTCTGTGCCAGTTTTATTTTTTTAACGCCGCATGTTGCGGCGAGTTCTGATAACCCGAGAGGACTTACATCATGAACGCGCTTACTACCGACAATTCTGTTTCCACACCTGAACCTGAATACAGCGGACCCCATAAGTGGCAGGTAAAGCCATGGGCGAAGCTGGTAAGGCGTGCGTTGCGGCAACGTGAATATAGCCGGTGGGTTGAGCAGTACTGTACGCCGCTGACAGTACACGGCCGTGAGCGGCTGAATCATCTTTACGGACCTGCCATCTTTATCGCCAACCATCAGAGTCATATGGATACACCGGTGATTATGGAATCACTGCCTGAGCATCTGAAAGATAATTTTTATTTTGGTGCGGCGGCGGACCGTTGGTTTGTAAAGGGTAAAAAGAAGCTGATTCTGCAGCCCTGGTACCAGTCGCTGGCGCTCGGCAACTTCCCGATCGTTCGGGGCGGTGGTTCAAAGACGCTGGAGTATGGCCGTTGGTTGCTGTCTCAGGGTTGTAACATCTGTATTTTCCCGGAGGGAACCCGAGCGACCACCGATGAACTGGGTGAGTTCAGGCATGGCGTCAGCCTGCTGGCCAGAGCTGCGCGGGTGCCCGTGGTTCCCGTGGTCATGAAAGGTCTGCGTGAACTACGACCTAAAGGTGCGAAGGAAGTTGTTCCGGGTCCTGTCTCCGCGACCATTCTTGATCCTGTCTACCTGACCAATGATCTGACGGTTGAAGCATCAACAAAATTGTTGCGCGACATTATGAATAAGGAGTTCGGGCAGACAATTCAGTTGCCGGAACGGCAGAAAGATTCAACCACGACAGAGGAGGATGCTCACTACAACAAAGCTGCATAAAACTTGTCAAAGAGCCCGGCGGCGATTTATCGCCGCCTCTTTGTTTCAGTGCCGGTGCATTGTCTGTGCCACCGTTTTGTTTTTCCGTACTGTTTCTCAGTCTTGTTTCCCGGTTGCGATGATACCCGCAGCAGTTTGTTACGCTGCCCGGTATTGATACCGTCACACTGTCTGGCGTTATCATATTTCATATGCCGTGCAGCCGAGGTGCGCCGGGCTGATTTCTGCTCTTCAGTCAGACCCGGAACTTGCCCACTTGCTGATTCAGTCCCTGGGCTTCTGATGCCAGCGTCTGGCTGGCTGCCGTAGCCTCTTCCACCAGGGCAGCATTTTGCTGGGTCAGGTCATCCAGTTGCGACAGGCATGCATCGACCTCATTGAAGGCGCTGTACTGATTGGTTGCTGTTTCTGACAGGACAGACATACGGGTTCTGGTCTGGTCAACAATGCTGGATAGCTCCGACAACACGGCGGCGGTATCACCCACAAGCTCACTCCCTGTCTTCACCTTATCGACACTGTCCTCGATCAGTGCCTTGATTTCATTAGCTGAGGCAGCTGACCTTTGAGCCAGTTCCCGTACTTCACTGGCCACGACTGCAAAACCCCGTCCCTGTTCACCGGCACGGGCGGCCTCCACAGCGGCATTGAGGGCGAGCAGATTGGTCTGGAAGGCGATCTCGTCAATGACGCCGATGATCTCGGCAATGGTATTACTGGACCGTGAGATGTTACCCATCGCCTCGACTGCAGCACTGAGGATCTCCTCACCTCGCATAGCGGTATTGCTGGCTGTATTGGAAAGACTGGCAGTCTGTTCTGCTTCGCTGCGGGCAGAACTGACCAGCTCCCGCATGTTCTTCACGGTAGCAACCAACTCTTCCACTGCGCTGGCGGAAGTTTCAACCCGGTGCCCCAGATCGCTGTTGCCTCGTTCTATTTCTCCGGCGCCTGTGGCAACCGTTTCGGCAGAATTACGAATGTTCCTGGTCAGACTGGCGAGATTTTCGACCGATTGATTGTAGTCCTGCCGAAGAGACTCAAACACGCCCCCGTAGACTTCTGTCAGGCGTTCTGTCAGGTCACCTTCAGACAGTGCGCGAAGACAATTGGAAAGATTACCAATGACATTTTCGAGCTGCATCATCATGTCATTCAGACTCTGCTCCATCCTGGCCCGTGCTCCGGTTGCTCCACTGTGCTGAATGCGGATATCGAGCCGGCCGCTGCGGGCAGCTTCAGCAAGTTCCTCAACCTGGCTGGCTAACCGTTCTTCTGCTTCCAGGCGGGCTTTTTCCTGGGCAATCCGTGCTTCTTCTTCTGCCTGGTGGGCCGCTTGCTCCCGCTGTCTTTCAGCTTCCAGTCTGTCCTGGCGAGCCTGCTCTTCCTGCTGGCGACGCTCTTCGGCCTGCTCCCGTTCACGGGCTTCCAGTCTGGCCTGTGCGGCTCTGGCGTCTTCCTCGCGTCTGGCTTCCTGCTCTCGGCGCTCCTGCTCCTGCCGGGCGGCATCTTCCCGACGTCTCGCCTCTTCATCTGCCAGTTTCTTCTCGAACACCTGCTTCTCTTCAGCGGCTTTAGCCTGTGCTGTCTGCTGATCTATAGTTGCCTGACGGAATGCATTGGCCGCTCGTGCTGTATCACCAATTTCGTCACCGCGGGCGGAACCCCAGATAGGCTGATTCATATCCCGGCTACCGTTGGCCAGGTCGCTCAGTTCCTGGACAACGCGCATCAGGGGCACAGCGATATCCCGACGGTTCATCAGGGAAAGCAGCAGCGCCAGAATCACGCCAGTTGCGATAAAGGTCAGCATCATCACCAGGGACAGATCAGACTTGCTTTCCAGCGCTGACAACGCAGCATCAATTTCTGCATGGATGCTGACTTCTGCTGCTTCAGATTTTTCCACGAAGGCATCAAAGGATTCATCGAAGGCGGCTTCTGCTGCGGTTCCCGGACCCGAACTCTGTTCCAGAGCACTATAGCGGGCGCGTGCCAGGTCGGTTAGCCGGGTAACATCAGTCGTCGCGGTGCTGGCGCCATCCAGGCTTTTTCGTGCCAGTTCGCGACTGATAGCAGCCGCGGCGGCGAAGTCTGTGAGTGCTTTATCCAGTGATTCTGATTCGTCTCCGCCCATGATTTCAGCGAGGGTGAGATGTCCATTGGACAGGTGATATCTGAAATCTCCGGCCAGCACAGCAATGCTGACATCGCCGGTCCGGGCTGCCTGATTGCGCCAGCTTTCTCCGGTGCTGATCAGGCTTTGATAAAGCCGGTCAAACTCAGCATCGGCACCCGGACTGGCGCCAGCACTGATTTGCATATTCTCAAAACGCGAATGCGCGGACTGTTCAAAGTCATCGATCAGTGCGAGGACCTCACGAATCAGCCGTTTGACCTCGTCTGAGCGGCTGGGATAAAAGGTTTCACCCTCGAGTGTGCCGCCTTCAAGAATTGCTGTGGCGAATTGTCTGGAGGACGCGATCAGTGCCCAGACCTCGGCGATATCTTCACTGTCATCCCCTGCCATGATTTCTTCAAACTTCAGATGGGCAGTGGTTGCCGTTAGTTTTATTTCCATGGCGGCATCGGCCAGAGGTGTCAGTTCTGTGCCCACGTGCCGGCCTTCCTGGCCGACGCCATTGATAAAGTAGAGGGCGGCGGCACCCTGAATAACAATCAGTATGACCAGCGCGGCGAATGAGAATGAAAGTTTCTTCTGCACGCTCATCTGCGAAAGCCTGTGCATGAATCCGGTTGGGTCTGACATGAGTGGTACCTGTCTGAGTGTGAATCTCCGTCATGCCGGATCCCGTGATGACAGGCCTGATGACAGAGCGGGTTTCTGAAGCGGTGTCTGTCAGTAAAGCTCAAGGAGAGGGAGCTGCAATCGCCTGACTGAGGAAATGCGGGAAAAAACCCGGATTTTTTCGGCGTGATGGATAATCCGGCGTTATTCAGACTGGAAGG
>JAGRIO010000265.1 GCA_020443225.1 Pseudomonadales bacterium | reverse complement strand
GGTTTTCCTCACCATCATTGATAACCTCCATCGCCTGGTGACCCGTCAGAACCCGCACGCCATCAGCTTCCAGTGATTGACGTGCAAACTGAGACACTTCTTTATCTTCGCGAATAAGGATATCGTCTGCCATTTCAACCTGGGTCACCTGACTGCCGAGACGCTGCATCGCCTGGGCCAGTTCTGAGCCAATGGGTCCACCGCCTAACACCACCAGTCGTCCGGGTTGTTCGCGGATATCCCAGAGGTTGTCAGATGTCAGATAGTCGACCGAATCGATATTTCTGATCGGTGGTACAAAGGGGCGCGCACCCGTGGCAATAATAATATGACGGGTGGTGAGAACCTTACCGTTTACCGATACGGTCCAGGGTGACAAAATTCTGCCTTCGCCGATTTCCACATCGACACCCAGGCTTTCATAACGTTCAACAGAATCATGCGGTTCTATAGCACGGATCACCCGCTGCACCCGCTCCATTGTATGCTCAAAATTCAGCACCGGCTGCATAGCATCGAAGCCAAGGTCAGAGCTGCGGCGGATGTCAGCAGCAAACTTCGCTGACCGTATAAGTGACTTACTGGGAACACAACCAGTATTCAGGCAATCCCCACCCATTTTGTGTTTTTCAATCAGCGTTACCTTACCTTCGACAGTCGCAACGATCAGGGCTGCAACCAGCCCGCCCGATCCGGCACCAACGACTATCACATCCCGGTCAAATCTGGACGGGCGGTCAAAACGTGCAGCGATTTTGCGTTGCTTGACGATATCCACCAGCCTGCGGGCCAACAGGGGAAAGAGGCCGATCAAGGCAAATGACAGCAGGAGTGAGGGTGATAAGAGGTCACTGGTAGAGGATATCTGCGCCAGCTGTGTACCAGCATTCACAAACACAAAGGTGCCAGGCAGCATCCCCAACTGGGAAATCACGAAATACCGTGGTACCGAAATTCTGGTCAGCCCCATCACCAGGTTCACGACGAAGAACGGAAACAGCGGTATCAGGCGCAGGGTGAACAGATAGAATGCCCCTTCTTTCTCGATACCCTTGTCAAAGCGGGCAATCTGGCGGCTGAATCTTTGTTCAATCTGCTGGCGGAACAGGAATCTGGCGACCAGCATTGCCAGGGTTGCACCCATCGTGGAGGCAAAGGATACCAGCAGCAAACCCCACCAGGTACCAAACATCGCGCCACCTGCCAGCGTGAGAATCGCTGCACCGGGCAGAGACAGTGCAGTGATACCGATATACACAACGAAGTAGATTGCCGCGGCCAGCAACGGTTGTGTTGCAACCTTTGCATTTAACTGATCCTGCTCTGCCTTGATGGTCTCCAGGGTCAGGTACTGACCGAGGTCAAACAGGAAAAAACTGCCCACCAACAAGACAACAACAGACAGGATGATGAATCGGCTTTTACTCATGATTTACGCTCTGGGTTGAATAACTGAATGCTACAGGGAATCGCTAGAACATGTGCAATATGTGCAAAAGACGCAGCCATCAGTGTTTTGTTACAGCATCACCCCAGATATCGGCCAGTCTCGCATCCCGGCCGCAACCAGTGCGGTAAAAGCGATAACGAATCGGATTCTTTTTGTAATAATCCTGATGATATTCCTCAACAGGCCAGAAGCGACTGGCAGGCAATATCCTGGTCACTACCTGTTCGGCCGGAAACTGTTCCATCACCCGGGCTTTCGAAGCCTCAGCCAGTTGCTGCTGGGACTCATCCGCAACGAAAATCGCACTGAGATAGGACGGGCCCTTGTCGCAGAACTGTCCCCGGTCATCAAAGGGGTCGATATTCACCCAGTAAAGATCCAGCAGATCCTGGTAGGTAACGATCGTATTGTCATAGGTCACCTTCACAGCTTCATAATGCCCTTTATGGTTTCCACTGTACTTCGGATTGGGTAATTTGCCCCCGGTGAATCCAGAGACCACATCGGTAACACCCGGAATTTCCTGATACAGAGCTTCCACACACCAGAAGCAGCCTCCGGCAAACACCGCCTCCTCGGTATCCGCTGTAACGGTCTTTGCTGCAGTCAACAGCAGAATAATGCTGATAAATCTGAGAATTGCTGATCTGCTGGTTACACTATTCATCTTCTTGCTCCGTTATACTTCAGGTTTATCTGGTTTGCCCGGCAACAGGGCACCCGGGGCCGGCATCGCCATTCCCGGCCAGATTGACTCAGTTTATTAAAGACACATCAGACACCACTGAAAAATGGCTGTTATCTGGGATAAAACCATCGACAAGGTCCGGTATGAGGTCCGGACTGCCGGCGCCTCAGTACGGTTGTATACCAATGGGGCCTTTCATTCTCAGTACAACCCCACAACGCTGTTCAGTGGTGGCGTCTGGGATTTGCTGACCCTGCCAACCCTGATCTGCAATAACCCACCCGCCCGGTTACTGTTGCTGGGAGTCGGTGGTGGTACAGCCCTGCATCAGTGCCGGTATCTGTTTCCCGCTACAACATTGACCGGTGTAGAACTGAATCCTGTTCATCTGCAACTGGCCAGACGCTTCTTTTCCTGCCAGGCGCCGGACTTCGATTTGACGGAAGCCGATGCAGTTGCATGGATTCGACAGCAGCGACAGACCTGGCAGGTCATCATTGACGATTTATTCCTGCATAACGAGGCTGACGCGGAAGCTGACCCTGTGCGTTCTACGGGTCAGCGCACTGCGTGGATCAGAAGCCTGAGACGACGCCTGACCAGTGATGGATTGTTGGTTCAGAATTACCTGAGTGCGGAAGAGGCCCGATCTCTGGCTGACAATGCGCTGTGCAGGGAGACTTTTGCCAGTTGCGTGCTGTTTGAAACACCGACCTATGCCAACTGCATCGCTGCCTTGTATCGCCAACCTCAGGATTATAAAGAAAGCCTGCAACGGCTGAATCAGCGCATTGCCCTGGTGCCTGGCAAAATGCGTCGTAAGCTCAGGTTTGCCTGCCAGCCGTTGTGGTAACAAACCGCAATGGCAAAACTGCGGCGAGCCTGGTCAGACCGGCCTGCCTTTCATTGCGAGCGCCGCGGACAACTCCTCTGCCAGCTTGGCTCTGGTGAACGGCTTTCTCAGCAAACGCCCGTCTACATTGCCGAGCGCAGAAGCAGCACCCACATCGGCATAACCTGTCATATAGACAATCGCCATATGCGGATTCAGATGCCTGGCTTCGGCTGCGACATCAGGTCCGAGCTGTCCCCCCGGCAACATCACATCAGTCAGCAGCAGATCAATCTCGTGGGCCTTTTCTCTTAACAGGGCAATCGCTTCAACGGAGTTTTCAGCCTGCCAGGTTTCATAACCCAGATGCTTCAGCATGCGTACCATTAACTGGCGCACGTCGGCCTCATCCTCGACAATCAGAATCAGCTCCCCCGCACCTTCACGGGGCCGGCGGCCAGCCTGATCGGTCAGGGTTTCTTCCACCATCAGTGCCGGAAACCACAACGTCATGAGGGTGCCTTTGCCAGCATCCGAGTCAATCACAACATGACCGCCAGACTGCTTAACAAAACCGTACACCATACTGAGTCCCAACCCGGTACCGGTGTTTGACTGTTTTGTGGTGAAAAAAGGCTCAAACACCCGGGACTGAATATCATCAGACATACCCGCACCATTGTCTGCGACGCTTATGGAGACCCAGGTACCAGCCGTCATAGTGTCATCAGCCAGAATTCTGTCGGCGTCCAGTTGCAGCAACTGACAGCTGATAGTGATCACACCACCGGCTGGCATCGCGTCCCTGGCATTCAGTGCGAGATTAATAACGGCATTTTCCAGTTGCCCCCGGTCCAGCAGACAGGTGGCTGATTCTTCCATCTCGCCCCAGCGGATACTGATGTTGGCCGGTAATGTCCGCTCCAGAATTTCCACCGTACCCCGCAGTGACTGGCAGATATTCAGTGGTTCTGCCCGCAGTGACTGTTTACGACTGAAGCTGAGTAGCTGGCCTGTCAGTCTGGCACCATTTTCCGCTGCACTGATGATACCACTGGCAAGATGGCTCAGATCTTCGGTGGGCGATTCCTGCAGAATGTATTCAGCATTGCCCAGAATAATAGCCAACAGGTTATTAAAGTCGTGGGCAACACCGCCTGTAAGCTGACCGATCGCCTCCATTTTCTGTGACTGACTGAGCTCTGCCTGCAACAGATTACGCTCTGTCAGGTCTGCCATCGTCATCAGACAACCTTCAAAAATCACGTTCTCACGCAGTGGCGTCAGTGACACCAGCAAGCTACGGACTTTACCGTCCGGGTATTCCCGTTCGACTTCATACTGCTGCGGTTCCCCCTCCAGGGCTTTGCTGAATAAGGCCTGTAATCTTGGTAGTTTCATTGCAGGAATAAATTCATCGACCTTACGGCCGACGAACTCGTGCAGAGATTTACCTTCCCACTCTTCCGACAGGCGATTCACAAATCTTACGTTGCGTTCGGCATCCAGCAACACCAGCTGCACCGGCAAGGCATTGGCAACTTCACTCAGCAGGGCAACAGCATCCTCGAGTCGCTGGCGCTCATCCCATTCGTCGGTGATATCCCGCAGAAAGACTTCAATACATTCAGGCTCGTCCTGCTCGTCAAACAGAACCCGTGCGGTGAAAGAAGTCCACAGATTTTCACCTCTGGCATTGACGATCTGCAAGTCACGGGTCACAGGCCGGCCAGCGGCAGCACGGACTTCATCACCTATCAGGCCAAACTGAATGGGATTGGCAAAAAATTGTTCGACAGTCTCACCAAGGAGCTGTTTGCGGTTGAGATTCGTAAGCCGCTCGCCCGCTTTGTTCAGCCGCAAAAGGCTGCCGGTCATATTGAGGCGAAAATAGACGATAGGAAAACTGTCGATCAGACTCTGAAACATCTCCTCCTGCTGACCAAGGCGCATGGTCGCTTTATTGCGGTCTGACTCTACCGACCCCAGTTGAGCAAACAGACGATTAATACTGAATACCAGCCGCGCCAGTTCGTCACGCTGTTCTGCCTGTGCCGGACGGTCGATAGAGATCGGCGCTGGTACAGACCGGTCCCCCAGAGTGCGTAACTGGCGGGTAATATGACGTAAATGACGACCTGCCTGCCGGTCGAAAACCCAGATGGTAAAAAGCGCAAACAACGAAAAGGATATCAGCTGAGTCAGTACCAGTTGCAGTACTTCAGTTCTGATCAGACGATCAAGGCGGTCGAGTGAACCTGTCAGCATCAGTTCTCCCAGCACCTGACTGCCGGCTGTCAGCGTCATCTGGTAAGTCTGCAGCCGTTCGTGGGGTTCCTCTGTCGCCACGCGGTTATCGACTGTGGCAAGAGCTTTACCGGCTCTGACGACACTCACCGAGACCACATCCGGGGTATAGCTCATATCCACCAGGGCGCTCTGTAAGGCCGTTTTGTCATCACTGTAAAGCGCCTGAACCAGCTGTGCGTTGTAATTGCGGCTGAGAATTGCCAGCTCTTCACCCAGGGTCTGTTCATGG
>JAGRIO010000264.1 GCA_020443225.1 Pseudomonadales bacterium | reverse complement strand
CCCAAGATATGAAACCGTGGAAGAGCAGTTGACCATGACGCTGTCGCAAGCCTGGGGCAAGGGAGTTTTGACTAACCCGGCAGATGGTGTCTCTGATATACGCAATCTTGCGCGGCTTATGGCTGGTTACGATCGTTTTTTTCCGGCAATTCAGAATGTGGAAGGGCGCTCTCTTGCCCAGCAGGTCGATGATCCGGCGACGACTCTGGACGACGAGTTTGGTCATCTGACGGCACCGGTCATTTACTTCGGTGCCACCAATATGGGTGCCGATAGTCTGCTGAATGGTATCTACAGTGCAACCGCCAGTGGTTCAGAAGATGTCACAATTAATGTGCTGGAAAACCATGGTCATGTGGATGTGCTGGTTGGTGAAACCGTGCGCGATCAGGTATTTGCGGTCATTGAACGCTGGATCAGGCGGGTTCTCTGATCATTGGCCACAGGGTTGGGCCGTCAGGACTGGTGACCTCATCCAGCAGACGAAAGCCGTGACCGAAATAAAAACTCAGATTTTCCCGGTTAGAGCAATCCAGATAAATACTCTGGCGGCTGCGATCAGCCAGCTCCAGAACCGGATTGAGAATCTTGCCTCCAAGCCCCTCTCCCTGACGATCTGGATCTGTTGCCAGATATGCCAGATACCACACCGGAAAACGTGGCCTGTAGCTGTCGATGCGGGCCTGCAGACGCACCGCCCGGTTCAGATTTCCCTTCAGCAGAAGATATACCCGAAGCAGATGCCAGAGCTGGGTGGCCAGAGAGTTAGTCTGTTGGGGTGGCTCCCACAGGGCGACGCAACTGCGGTCACTGCTGGTCTGAGCCAGACCTTTGCGCAAGGAGCGATTGATCAGTAAACGGAAGTAAGGCTTTGAGATCTGCAGCCAGTCTTCCTCGTCAGGAATGATCCAGCGCAGGCCAGGGTCCTGGGCAAACGCCCGGCTTAGCAAATCAGCCAGAAGACCGGTATCTTCTGGCTGTACTGCTGAGATTTGCATGCCAGGCGCTGAATGCAATCAGCTGAGTTCAGAGATTGACCGGACGACTTTGGTGACGATGCCGTAGTCGATGGCCTCATTGACAGACATCCAGTAATCCCTGTCAGTATCTTTTTCGACCTGCTCCAGCGGCCGGCCTGTCTCCTCAGAGATCAGTTTGTTGATCCTGGCCTTGGTTTTCAGAATTTGCTCAGCCTGAATGCTGATATCAGTAGCGTCACCCCGTGATCCACCAGATGGCTGATGTACCAGATATCGGGTGTTAGGCAGTGAATAACGATTTTCCTTGCTCGCTGCCAGGTAAATTGTCGTTGCCGCACTGGCGACCCAGCCGGTTCCGATCACCCGCACCTCAGGTTTGATAAATTTGATCATGTCATAGATGACGTCGCCGGATTCCACGTGACCGCCCGGTGAACTGATGTAGATATTGATCGGGTCATCGCTGTCTGCAGCAAGCGCCAGCAGCTGTTCTGTCACAGAGCGGGCGATTTTTTCATCAATACCACCAAAGATGGAAATTGAACGGGTCTTGAATAATTTCTCGCCCAGAAAGTTCATGGAAGGTGCTTTTTCGTCCTTCGTCTCTTCACTCATCATTAACGCTGTTCCTTAATATGAAACCAGGGGGCTGGCCTGTTCCTGCCAGTGCCCGGCGACCTGTCAGTCTTTGAAAATAGTCATGAAAGGATAGCAGCGGTACCCGGTGAAAGCTATAACCGGCCTTGATTCCACCGGCGGCTTTCCGCATTCTCGACCTCAGAAATCAAGATCAGGAGCACAAGCTAATGAAACTCGGATTGCAGATGGGTTACTGGGGTGCAGGTCCCAATCCGGCAATGGTCGATATTGCGGTTGAAGCAGAGTCACTGGGCTACGATGCTATCTTTACAGCCGAAGCGTGGGGCTCCGATGCCTTCACGCCTCTGGCATGGATGGGGGCGCATACTTCAAAAATCAAGCTGGGGACTTCGGTGGTACAACTGTCCGCACGTACCCCTGCAGCAACGGCCATGGCGGCCATGACTCTGGATCACCTGTCCGGTGGCCGGGTCATTCTCGGATTAGGGGTATCCGGCCCTCAGGTGGTGGAAGGCTGGTATGGCCAGCCCTTTGCCAAACCCCTGTCCAGAACCCGGGAGTATGTGGATATTATCCGGCAGATACTGACCCGTGAGAAACCCGTCTCCAACCCTGATGGTAAGCACTATCCCTTACCCTATCAGGGTGAGGGCGCATGGGGTCTGGGTAAACCACTGAAGTCTATCGTGCATCCCCTGCGAGCAGATCTGCCGATTTTTCTTGGGGCAGAAGGACCGAAGAATGTCGCCATGGCTGCGGAAATTGCGGATGGCTGGCTGCCACTTTACTACTCGCCTTACCGGCAGGAGGTCTATGCCGACCAGATTGCCCACGCGAAACCAGGATTCGACATTTTCCAGAATGTGACGGTCAATATCTGCGATGACATTGCCGAGGGACTCATGCCGGTGAAGATGAATCTGGCGCTTTACATCGGTGGCATGGGGGCAAAGAGTCGAAACTTTCATACCGAACTGATGGGGCGTATGGGTTTTGAGGCGGAAGCCCGCAAGATTCAGGATCTGTTCCTGGTGGGCAAGAAGGATGAGGCGGTGCTGGCGGTACCGGATCAGTTTGCCGATGAGATATCGCTGGTTGGCCCGGAAGCCCGTATTCGTGAGCGCCTGGCGGCCTGGAAGGAAACACCCGTGACAGAGATTCTGGTGAGTACCCGAAACCCTGCGCAATTGCGTAAGTTTGCCGAACTGATTCTGGGCTGATCTGCCTGCGTCGTCTTGCTGCCGGATCGCTCCGTCAGTAAGGCGGCCAGTTCCGGCTGCCGTGCTGCGCCTCAAGGCCCGAGTGTCTGGTTTATCAGACAGTGTATGTCACGGCAGACACATCCTCCGGCTCATGAAGGTACTAGCCACCACTAACTTACTGAAAAAAAGACACTTTATCTGATAAGGGCCTTTGGCACGCTTCCTGCGAAACAGGTGTATCGCAGGTGGGGTGATCGACATGGTTACAGATGAAGTACTGGTTCACGGAATTGTATCGGGCAATGGTCTTGCAGAAATTCAGCTGTATGAAAAATATCAGGAGTCACTGGTCAGATTTCTGCGCCCGATCTGCCGCTCGGAATCTGACGCGGAAGATATTTCCCAGGAGGTCTTCAGAATCCTGCTGGAAAAATTACGGCAGGGTGATCTTCGCGACGCGTCAAAGTTGCAAGCTTTTATTTTCCAGACTGGTCGCTTTCAGGTGATTGGTTACTACCGTAAGCGTTCACGCATGGTGTATACGGAATTCACCGATGACATTCCGGCACCCCGTGACGTGGAAGCCACCATGCAACAGTATCAGCGATGTGACCAGGTCAGGGCGGTAATCAATGACATGAATAATTTCAGGGATCAGTCTATTTTGCGTATGTTTTATGTCGATGAACGCGAAAAACCGGAAATCTGTGAAGCGCTGGAACTGGATGACATGCATTTTCACCGGGTGCTTTACAGGGCAAAAAAACGCTTTGCTCAGGACTGGATGGACCAGTATGGCTAACCGGCTTTCAGTTCGTAAATCTTAACGTGGTTAAATTCTTTCATCTCATCCAGGTCGGGTATGGTAGTGGCCGTTACCCGGTCGATGACGTCATAGCCATGTAATTCAACCTGCTTAAAGCGCGAATCTGCGACGATCACGTGGGGTGCCAGCGCCGGCAACCGGTCCAGCCAGGATATATTGTCGCGATCGTAAAGCACATCGGCCGCGATAATCATATCAACGGGTTCAGCAAGACGGTCGATATCATCCAGCAGGTGAATTTCTACCTTATTCAGTTCTGCATTGGCGCGACAGGCATCCAGCGCCAGAGGGTCGATATCGCAGGCTATCACCCGTGCCGCACCGGCCTTTGCTGCAGCAACAGCCACCACACCGGAACCTGCGCCAAAATCCAGTACTGTCCTGCCCTTGAACGTATCAGGGTGGGAGATGATGTAGCGTGCGAGAACCTGACCACTGGCCCAGCAAAATGCCCAGTACGCGGGGTCGTTGAGAATCGCGATCATCTCGTCGTGTTCCAGTTTGCCCCTGGGGTAGTCCTCCGAGATCAGGTACAGGGAAACTGACGGGCAAAGGGGCAGGGCCACGGGCTCAATCCGGGCGTTGCTGATGGTTCTGTTGAGATTGGTCTGAACGAGTGCCTGCATCGCCTGAGGTGTCATTAAGTAGTCTGGGCCGTCATCTGAAAGGGCGGGATGATGAACTTTACGGCTTCCGGGATCAACCGTTATGATTAGGCAGCCTAACCAAATTGTGGCCAGCCGGAAGCCGTGCCAACACAATGTGCAGGCCGGACTGATCGTGCAGTCACTGTTAACTACCAACACAACGACTGTCTGCACGATCAGCACAACATTCATCACAGCATTCATCACAATAAACAGAGAGGGACAGAACTGTGGCCATTGATTTCACCTTCAGTCAGGAAGTGGAAGACGCGCGTCTGCTGATGCGCGAGTTTCTCAATAATGTCGTTAAGAAAGAATTCGGTGCTTTGCGTAACAAGAAAGACGCAAGCCGTGAGGACTGGTCGGTGCTGATCAAGGATCTGCGGCAGCGGGCCAAAGCAGAGGGATTCTGGTGCCCGCACATGCCTCAGGACGCCGGTGGTATGGGGCTGGGAGTGACAGCGCTGGCGGCAGTTTCGGCTGAGGCAGCCAAGGTACCAATGGGACCTTACATCATCAATTGTCAGGCGCCTGATGAAGGCAATATGCACACCCTCCATCATTTCGCCACCGAGTATCAGCGGGAGACTTTTCTGAAACCGCTGATCGAAGGTACGGCACGATCCTGCTTTTCAATGACCGAACCGGAAGTTGCCGGTTCTGATCCCACACTGATTCAGACGACTGCCGTTGAAGACGGCGATGAGTGGGTCATCAATGGCCACAAATGGTTTACATCCGGTGCCCAGGGTGCTGACTTCGCCATCGTGATTGCGCGCACTGATCCGGATGCCAGCGTTCCACAGGCTCGCAATTCAGCTTTTATAGTACCGACCAGCACCCCCGGCTTCGAAATTGTCAGGGATGTGGAAACCATGGGTGGGCGACATAACCATCCGGAGATTAAGTACACCAATGTCCGGGTTCCGAAAGAGAACATGCTGGGCGAGCGCGGTGGTGGCCACAAACTGGGTCAGGTACGGCTCGGGCCTGCACGGCTGGCCCACTGTATGCGCTGGATCGGGCAGATTGAAACTGCGCTGGAAATGCTCATCGACCGGGCCCAGAAGCGCTATGCCCATGGCTCACTGCTGTCAGAAAAACAAAGTATTCAGTGGATGATGTCTGACAGCGCGATGGAGCTCTATGCCTCCAAACTGATGGTGCTGCACGCAGCCTATAAGATTGAGAACGGGCTCGAGTTCAAGCAGGAAGTATCGATGGCTAAGCACCATGTCGCCAATACGCTCTGGCGGGTA
>JAGRIO010000263.1 GCA_020443225.1 Pseudomonadales bacterium | reverse complement strand
ACGCATTCTTTCAATGGTGGATTCTGTACTACTGATTGTTGATGCTGTTGATGGCCCGATGCCGCAGACCCGCTTCGTTACCAGCAAAGCTTTTGCGAACGGCCTTAACCCCATTGTCATGGTGAACAAAATCGACCGCGAGGGCGCGCGGCCAGACTGGGTTGTTGATGAAGTCTTTGAACTGTTTGACCAGCTGGGTGCCAATGATGACCAGCTGGATTTCCCCGTTGTTTATGGTTCTGCCATCGAAGGGCGGGCCGGCCTTTCCATGGACGCCATCGGCGATGATATGAGCAGCCTGATGCAGACCATTCTGGACCATGTGCCGGAGCCTGAAGTTGATGCGGAAGCGCCTTTTCAGATGCAGATCAGTGCCCTGGATTACAACAGTTATGTGGGTGTTATCGGCCTTGGCCGCATCAAACGCGGCACCGTGAAAAAAGGGATGCAGGTAACGGTTGTGGATGCAGCCGGTAAAACCCGTAAGGGCAAAATCCTGCAGGTGATGGGTTACCAGGGGCTGGAGCGGGTTGAGGTAGAACAGGCAGAAGCTGGCGACATTATCTGCATCACCGGTATTGAAGGCCTGAAAATTTCAGACACCCTGTGTGATAACGACAATGTCGAAGCAATGCCCGCGCTGGTGGTGGATGAGCCCACTATATCGATGACCTTTCAGGTGAATACTTCACCTTTTGCGGGCAAGGACGGTAAGTACATTACCAGCCGTAACATTAAGGAACGCCTGGAACGGGAACTGATTCACAACGTTGCCCTGCGAGTTGAAGACACTGACAGTGCTGACCGCTTCAAGGTTTCTGGCCGGGGTGAATTGCACCTGGCAGTATTGATTGAAACGATGCGCAGGGAAGGGTACGAGCTGGCAGTTGGCCGACCTGAAGTTATTTTCCGTGAGGTTGATGGCAAGCGGCAGGAACCTTTTGAGAATGTGTTGCTGGATGTCGAAGATCAGCACCAGGGCGCAATCATGGAAGAACTGGGTAAGCGTAAAGGCACCCTGAAAAATATGGTGCCGGATGGCAAGGGACGTATACGTATTGAATATGAAGTTCCGACCAGAGGCCTGATCGGCTTCCGTGGTGAGTTCCTGACTCTGACTTCGGGCACGGGCATCATGACCAGTATTTTCTCGCGCTATGGCGATATCGTCAGTCAGGAGATGGCGGGTCGTAATAATGGTGTGCTGGTATCCATGGCCAGTGGCAAAGCGCTGGGTTATGCGCTGTTTAACCTGCAGTCTCGCGGGCGTATGTTCATTGACCCGAATCAGGAGGTCTATGAAGGACAGGTAGTTGGCCTGCATTCACGTGGTAACGACCTGGTAGTGAACCCGCTGAAAGGCAAGCAGCTGACGAATATTCGTGCCTCTGGTACGGACGAAAATATTATTCTGACCCCACCTGTGCGCCATACACTTGAACAGGCCATCGAATTCATCGAGGATGATGAGCTAGTTGAGATCACCCCAAACCATATTCGCCTGCGCAAAAAGCTATTGACTGAGAACGAGCGCAAGCGAGCTGGCCGGGAAAGAGTCGCCTGAGGAATACGAAATGCTGCCACTATATCCTGAGATCAAACCATTCGCCCGGCATATGCTGGAGGTAGATGACGTCCACTCACTTTATATTGACGAAAGCGGTACGCCTGACGGTATTCCGGTGCTGTTTGTTCACTCCGGGCCTGGCTCAGGCTGTGAATTTGACAGTCGATGTTTCTTTAATCCGGAAAAATACCGGATTATTTTGTTTGATCAGCGAGGTGCAGGTCGTTCAACACCACATTCCGATCTGAGCAACAACACCACCGCAGATCTGGTCGCTGATATGGAGAAAATCCGGCAGTTTCTGAAAGTCGATAAATGGATTTTGTTTGGTGGTGGCTGGGGTTCGATGTTGAGCCTGGTCTACGCAGAAACCCACCCGGACAGCGTTCTGGGTATCGTGCTACGCGGCATTTTCCTGGGGCGTAAATCTGATGTGGACTGGATTTACCAGGAAGGTGCCAGCAAGTTCTTCCCCGACCATTGGGAAGATTTTGTCAGCCCAATCGCGCCCAGCGAACGTCATGATTTTCTGAGTGCATACGAAAAGCGAATTAACGGTGCAGACGAGCTGGCCCGCATGGGTGCGGCCAAAGCCTGGTCCCGTTGGGAAGCAGATTGCTCTACCTTGCATCCCAACCCACGGCTGACCAAACACCTGACTGATCCACACCGTGCTATGGCGCGCTGCCTGATCGGTATTCACTATTTCAGCAACCAGTGTTTCCTGGAAGATAACCAGATTCTGAATAATGTCGATGCGATTCAGGAGATTCCGGGCATCATCGTTCATGGACGTTATGACATGCTTTGCCCGGTGCAAAACGCCCATGACCTGAAAACTGCCTGGCCAAACTCCCAGCTTTATCTTGTGCGTGAAGCTGGTCACTCGGCTACAGAGCCGGCACTGATCGATGCTCTGGTTCGCGCCACAAGAGATATGGCGCTGCGCTTTGAGAACGACTTCGGCGTCTGATAGCCAGTGAAAGGTCTGATTCAGCGGGTCAGCCACGCTTCGGTAGTAGTGGAAGGTGAAACGGTTGGGTCAATTGATCGCGGCTTGCTGTTGTTGTTGGGCGTAGAAAAACATGACACGGAAGTACAGCTGGACAAGTTGCTGAACAAAATCATTGCCTACCGCGTTTTTCCTGATGAAGCCGGTCACATGAATCTTAGCCTGCGGGATATGGGGGGTGAGCTTCTGGTTGTGTCGCAGTTTACCCTGGCAGCAGATACCCAAAAGGGGTTGCGCCCCTCATTTTCGAGTGCTGCCCACCCTGATGACGCTAACCGCATGTATGAGCTGTTTGTTCACAAGGCGCGGGCATTGGTTAAACGCGTTGAAACTGGTCGATTTGGCGCTGACATGAAAGTCAGCCTGCTGAATGACGGGCCGGTAACATTTCTGTTAGAGAGTGCGCCGGCGAAAATCTGACAACTGCTATATGTCCTGCTGAACCTGTGTTACATCTAAAGATTCTCGTAGTCCACCGGGCTTTGCATGCCGCGTTGATGTATGCCAACCACATGGGTGTAAATCTGGGTCGTTGAAATATCATTGTGCCCCAGTATTTCCTGAATGTTCCGAAGATCAGTACCGTTCTCCAGCAACCGGGTGGCGAAACTGTGCCTGAAAGTGTGGCAGCCGCTTTTCTTAAGAATACCCGCAGCTTTTATTGCTTTACGTACAGCACGCTGAATAGCCTGATCGGATACGTGATGACGTCGAATTTCACCAGATCGCGGGTCGGTAGAGTAGTGACTGGCAGGAAACAGATACTGCCAGCCCAGTTCCGTGCTGGCGTTGGGATATTTGCGTTCCAGGGCATAGGGCAGGTAAACGGATCCAAATCCATCGGCCAGGTCGCCTTCGTGCTGGGCTGTGACAAACGAGACTTGCTGTTCAAGGCGACTTCGCAAGGTCGATGGCAGCATTGTCTGACGAGATTTCTGGCCTTTGGCCTCTCGCACTGTTATGCAATTCCTTTCAAACTCAACGTCCTTGATTCGCAGTCGGGTAGTTTCCGAGATGCGCAGGCCGCTGCCGTACATTAGCTGAGCAGCGAGCTTGGCAATGCCAGAAAGCTGGTCGATGACCCGGTTGGCTTCATTGTGAGTAAATACGGTGGGCAGCTGACGAGGTGTTGCTGTACGGGTAAATGCGATATCGCCCAGTTCCGTCTGCAGGAACCTGTGGTACAGAAATACCAGTGCGTTCAGGGCAACTTTCTGAGTATTGGGAGCAACGGTTCGTTGCGTGGCCAGGTAATTCAGGAATTCCTCAACTTCTGGCCGGCCCATCTCGGCAGGGTTTTTGCGCTTGTGATAGCGAATGTAATACAGCACCCAGTGGCAGTAAGTTTTCTCGGTTTTATACGCAAGGTTACGTGCCCGAATGAATATGCGAAACCGGTCCATAAAGCGGGTTGAGTGGGGGTTGATGGGTACTCTGACTTCGTCCATAGCAAGTTAGCCTTAATGCTGGAGCAATCAGGTTACTGAAACAACGAATAACCAGGGGTGGGATATTGCGTCAAAGTGACGTTGATCTGACTGACAATGCTGTAAGCTGGTTATGGCGGAGCCGTTAGGAGATATAGGGCGATTGGATATACGTCGTTGCAACACAATTTAATGGTTAGAAATTGTACAGGTCTGAAGCTTTGATTATTTGGGGCTTGCAGCGTAGGCTTAAAGATATGAATGAATATCTTTTCACTAAGAAAGCGTCGTTGAGACGTAGATACAAATGTTGAACGTGCCGGGCAAGCCCGGCGAAGTCTGATAGCTTGCAGCGTTCTTGTCTTACCTGCCGTTCAGTGGTCTGCCACAGCCTATTTCTATTGTTAGTATCTAGTCTTCATCCTCATGAAGACACAGTCATTATCAACGCTCCTAGATTCGCATCTCGATAGTTTTCTTGATGCGCATCGATTACCGCCGGACAAGATCAAAGTGCTCAAAAGCTATCGGGCGTGCCGGACAGCTCGGATGGGCAGTCATGCGCAATACTGCGAACAAGGTCATCCGATGGGCGTCTGGTACAACAGCTGCAAACGGCGTGGATGCCCCCAGTGCCGGACCATGGATACCGAACGCTGGCTACAGGCGGCACGAGGCACGTTACTTGCGGAGACTCATCACCACTGGGTGTTTACGATCCCGCACGAGTTGATACCGCTTTGGCAATACAACACGCCAGTTATGCAGGATTTGTTATTCCGGAGCGTAGCCGACACGATCAAGCAACTCGCGAGAGACAGGTCATTACTGGGCGCCCAGCCTGGCTTCCTGCTCAACCTGCATAGCTGGGGTCGCAACCTGAGTTTGCATCCACATATTCATTGCCTGATTACCCATGGCGGCCTTGACCAGCAAGGCCAGTGGCGATCTCCCAAAAAGAAGATTATGTTCCCAGCCAAAGTGTTAATGACGCTATTCCGGGGAAAGTTTCTGGCAGGTCTGCGGCGGTTAACGTCATTGTCACTACCGCCGAACTTTGCACCCAACGAACATCGCTGGCTGGCATCAAAGCTGGCGGTGAAGGACTGGGTAGTGCACTGCTGCAAACCCTATGCACATGGCCATGGCGTCGTCACCTATCTGGCTCGATACATCAAACGTGGGCCGGTTAATCTGAGGCAGATCAAGCTGACGGATAATGGCAGCGTACGATTCCGCTATCAGGATCATCAGACCGGTCGAACGCAACGCACACTACCACCCATCAGCTTTCTGAAACTGTTCGTTCAACATCTGGCTGAACGGGGCAAGCCGTTACTCAGATACTATGGGCTTTATCATCCTGGCAGACGAGAGGTCCTGGACCTGGCAAGGTCACACTTTGGACAAGCACCAGTAACGGCCCAGACAAGTCTGCACTGGACTGAATATCTGGCAGCACGAGGCCAGTTTCCGGTTTGTGATATCTGTCAGTCAAGGCTGGCCGTCAGCAATTAATCGGCATAACTAACAACCCTTCTCACCCGAG
>JAGRIO010000262.1 GCA_020443225.1 Pseudomonadales bacterium | reverse complement strand
GCCATTTCCTGCGTACTGCAATTCCCTTAACAGGGAATCTGCCACAGGAATCTTCAGGGTTCAGTCTGCGGGGTTTCTGTGCAAGAATGCCGGAATGAAACGATCATTCGCAAGTCTGTCAGTCTTCCTGTTGAGCCTTCTGTTCACCACCCTGTTGCATGCAGCACCGGAGATCGGTGACCCGGCACCGGAGTTCAGCCTGCCGGGTTCAGACGGCAAGAACTATACGCTCAGTCAGTTCCGGGGTAAGCAATGGGTCGCCATTGCCTTCTTCCCCAAAGCATTCACCGGGGGATGAACCCTCGAATGCAAAGCGCTGCGTGACAGCGACCAGCAAATCAGAAAGTTTGACGTGGCTTATTTCATGGCCAGCGTCGACAGTGAAGAAGACAACAAAGGGTTTGCAGAGAAGAACGAAGCCAGCTTTCCTATTCTCTCTGATCCGGGCAAGGAGATGACCAGAGCCTATGGCGTAAATTCCGCGATGGGATTCGCCAAACGCTGGACTTTTTATATCGATCAGGAAGGCATCATCCGGAAGATCGACAAAGACATCAACGTTCGCGAAGCGGGCGTGCACCTGGTAGAGAATCTGCGATCACTCGGCGTGCCTACAGTCGAGTGAATGCTCACTCACTAGATTGATCACCACTTACAGGCACCGCAGACATCAGAACAGCAGACATCAGTGCAGCGATACCCTGACAGACTGAATGACCTTTCTCTGGTCTTCCTACCGAGATCATCTGTTCGCCGGTCCATGACTTCGTGGCTGCTGGCAATGGTGTTATGGCTGCTGACGCCATTGATCGTGACCGCGCAACCCAACGACCAGGCCCGTGATCTGTTCGCCAGCACCGAAGCCTCGGTTTTTCAGGTGCGGGTGATCGACAAAAGCACCAATAACAAATCTTCTACCGGCAGCGGTTTCCTGATTGAAGAATCCGGCATTCTGGCCACCAACTATCATGTGGTTTCCAGTGTTGTCGACAAACCGGAGAAGTACCGGGTCGAAATACTGCTGAAAGACGAACAACCGGTCGAGGCCACCATCATCACCCTCGACATCGTCCACGATCTGGCGCTGTTACAAACCCGTCCCCTGGATGCACCCGTCCTGCCGCTGGCGCAGCAGGAACCCGCCAAGGGCGAAACGGTCTACTCCATCGGCTTTCCCTATGATCTTGGGATTACGGTCATCGCCGGAACCTGGAATGGTCTCGCACCCCACAGCGCCAGCCCGCGAGTGCACTTCTCCGGGTCGCTGAATCCCGGCATGAGTGGCGGGCCGGCATTCAACAACGCCAACGAAATTATCGGCGTCAATGTTTCCACTGCCGGTAATCAGATGAGTTTTCTGGTGCCGGTACAAAGTCTTCGGGAGCTGTTTGACAATCGTCCTGCAGAACCGCTGACATCCTTCAATGAACTGATCGCCCGGCAACTAACGGCCAACAACAAACGGCTGATGGATGAAATGATGGCCGGCGACTGGTCCACCGTACCCCTGGCAGGTGCCCACGCGCTGGGTGAAGTGACAGGTTTTCTGCGCTGCTGGGGTAATTCCAAGGATGAATCCAACAAGCAGGATAATCGCCCGTTTTTTGCCACCCGTTCATGCCAGACGGACCACAACATTTCCGTCACTTCACAGTTCTTTACCGGCAAGTTTGAACTGCAGTTTTACTGGATTGAATCTGATGAGCTGAGCCCGACCCGGTTCTACGACTACTATGAGAATGTTTACTCTCAGTACCGTCCCGGCAATGCGGGCACCAAACGGGACCTGGGGCCATGGCGCTGCGAAGAAGACTTCGTGATCGCCGGACACACTAAGACTGAAAGAACCAAGACGGTTTTCTGCACCCGCGCCTACAAAAAATTCACCGGGTTGTATGACGTGATGTTTCTGCAGGGCAGTGTCGACAGGGAACAACAGGCGTTCATGTCACACTTCACCCTGTCGGGTACCACTCGCGAACAGGCCCTGCGTTTCACCGCGCAGTTTATGGAGAGCGGCGTATGGTAATCGTCGAAATCCTTAACACCACCGACGGGCAGCCCCGCTACGAGCGCATCGACAAGCAACAGGTCAGTATTGGCCGGGCACCGGACAACGACATCATTCTGCTCGACCCCTACGTCGATGGCCATCACCTGCGGCTGGATATCACTGACCCGGATGCCTGGACCATCAGCGACCTGGCGACGACCAATGGCACCAGGCGCGGCAAAGAGCCGGTGCAGGTCGCACAATTTGCGCCAGGGGATCAGTTCCGTATTGGCAAAACCTTCATCCGCATCTATGACCGGAACTTCCAGGTCGCAGAAGCCTTGTCGCTGGGAGATCTTGAACACCGTTTGCTGGACTTCAACAGCCTGGGAATCACGATTGGTCTGTCACTGTTCATGATCGTCACCGGGCTGGCCAGCGTATTTCTGAGTTTCAGTGGCGGCGATATCAAACCGGTAACCTATATTCGCGGTGTCACCGATCTGCTGATTACACCGGTGCTGTTCGCCATGGCAGCGGCACTGCTGGCACGCATACTGCGCGGCGAATCACGCTTCCGGCCTATCTACAATCTGTCGCTGGCCTTTGCTGCCTTTGCAGTCTATGTGGATCTGGTGCTGGGTGTTTTGAACTACAACCTGCCTGGGACAACAGGCAAAGGTTTCCTGACCTTCAGCATCAATGTAATCATGGTGGTGGTCTATTTCTGGGCCATCATGCTGCTGACAACCCGCCTGAAAACCGTATGGCGGAATCTGCTGACGCTGCTCTTTGTCCTGGGTATTTACGGTAGCCATTTCATCACCTATTACTCTCACCGCGACGCCTTCCGGCCGTTTCCCTCCTATGATGCGCGCCTCTATGCGCCTGACTGGTTGTTCCGCAGCGGCATCACACCAGCGGACTATCAGGGCAGCCTGCCAGAGCTGTTTGATGAAGCCGACGAAGCCGCCGCTGAAGACAGCGAAAACGAGCAGTAGGCGGCGCCTGCCATGACCCGAACCCTGGTTGATGCCTTTCTCGCACAATGTCAGGGCAGCCTGATTGAAACCCATATTTCCTGGGTCATCCTTACCGACTCCCTCGTCTATAAGATCAAGAAGCCGCTGGATCTTGGCTTTCTTGACTACCACACGCTGGCCCTGCGCCGGCACTATTGCGAAGAAGAGTTGCGTCTCAATCGCCGCACAGCACCGCAGATCTACGACAGTGTTGTGGCCTTTCGCGGCACTGAATCCAACCCGCAGCTGAGCGACGATCCTGACGCGCCCGATGTGATTGAGTACGCAGTGAAAATGCATCGCTTCAGTGAAGACGCGATTCTCGGGCGGATGGAGGAAAAAGGTAAACTGTCCCCAATTGTGGTGGCAGCGCTGGCGGAGGCGATCGCGGGGTTTCATGGGTCGTTGAGCGGGGTTGAGATGGACCCGGCGACGGCGCGAGCCCTGGTGATTGAACCCTGCCGTGAAAATTTTGCACAAATCACCCACCTGGCTCAGGCTGAGGCACAGGAACAGGACACGGTCACCAGGCTGGCGCAGTGGACGGAAACTACCTTTGTCTCGCTGACACCAGCCTTTGAAGAACGGGCGGCACTGGGCATGATTCGCGACTGCCACGGCGACCTGCACCTGGGCAATATGCTGTTCGATGGCCAGCAGTGTGTGCTGTTTGATTGCATTGAATTCAACCCCGGCCTGCACCGTATCGATATCATCAGTGACGTTGCCTTTACCATCATGGACATGACGGCACTGGGCAAGCCGGACCTTGCCTGGCGACTGCTGAACGACTGGTTGACACTGACCGGGGACTACGACGGCTTGCGGGTGCTGCGTTTTTACCTGGTTTACCGCGCCATGGTCCGCGCGAAAGTCAGCCTGATCAGCGCCAGTCAGGCAACGGGTGATTCAGCACAATCGCACGAGCGCGCAGTCAGTGCTTACAGGCAGTTCCAGACTTATCTCACACTGGCTGAAGCTTTTTCCACCAGCACCGCAGCCAACAACCCTGCAGTGACGGGGGCGCCAGCGCTGATCCTGATGTGTGGATTTTCCGGCAGCGGCAAAAGCACCATCGCCACAGAACTGGCCAGTCAGCTCGGTTATATTCATTTGCGTTCGGACGTTGAGCGTAAACGGTTGTTCCGGCTCGCCCCTGACGAATCCAGTCACGATGCTGGCCTCGACATCTATCAGCCACAGGCCAGTCGGCAAACCCGCGAACGATTGCAGGCGCTCGCTGCACTGTGCCTGAACAGTCAGTTTGGCGTCATTGCTGATGCCACCTTTATCAGCCGGAGCTGGCGCGAACCCTTCCTGACCCTGGCCAGGCAATCTCAGGTTCCCGTGGTCATCATTCATTGCCAGGTTTCTGCGACGACAGCCAGCAAGCGACTGGCAGCCCGCCAGGGGGACCCTTCCGAGGCAGGCTTTGCCCAGTACCTGGATCAGCAAAAGACATTCGATGATTTCTCATTGACCGAACAGCAGCTTTGCATCACCGTTAACACTGAAGATGCTGAAGCACTGGCTACCCTTCAGGAACAGGTGAGACTGAAGCTGAAAGGTGCTGATACAGCCAGTAAAACTGATTTGTCGTGATGACTGGTGAATCACACTGACATCATCAGTCGCAAACGAGCCTGTATAAGCGCCAGACAAAACCCCTCTTTCAGGCATCGATAACAGCCAGCAGCAACATGCCACAAATGACAGACAAATAGCAGGAACAGCACGCTTACCGAACGTCAGTAAGCAGATACATCAGGTTTAATAACAGCGCCGGTGAAGACAACCAGCCCAAGCGGGAGACAATGAATGAAAGCAGTATTATGTGAAAAGTATGGCAGCCACACCGACCTTGTGGTCAGGGATATTGACGAACCAGGTCCGCTGGCCGCCCATGAAGTCAGGGTTCAGCTCACGTCCCGGGGCATTGCCTTCAGTGATCTGGTCAGAATTGCCGGTAACTATCAGGACAAGTCAGAGCTGCCTTTCGTTGTTGGCGGTGAAGGTGCAGGCACAGTGATCGAAACCGGCGCTGAAGTGACCGACATCAAAGTTGGTGACAAGGTCCTCAGCCCGGGCGGCTGTGTTGAAAGGGTTAACGTGTCAGCGAGGCAGGTCACCAGGTTGCCGGATAATGTTGATCTGGATGCCGCCGCTTCGTTCCGGTCCAACTATGCGACCGCTTACTATGGCCTGCAGCTGGCGGACATCCAGCCCGGTGAAACCTTACTGGTCCACGGCGCAGCTGGCGGCGTGGGACTGGCCGCGGTGGATATGGGCAAACTGATGGGGGCACGGGTGATCGGTACCGCCTCCAGTGATCAGAAACTGGCAGTGGTCACCGCCATGGGCGCTGATGAAGTCATTAATTACAACGATGGCTTTAAGGAGCAGGTTAAGGCACTGACCGGGGGCAAGGGCGCAGATGTGATTTACGACCCGGTAGGCGGTGATGTATTCGATGAGTCCATGAGTTGTATCGCGCCCTTCGGCCGTATTCTGGTAGTCGGTTTTACCAGTGGCCGACCTGCACTCGCGAAAACCAATCACCTGCTGGTGAA
>JAGRIO010000261.1:3205-5617 GCA_020443225.1 Pseudomonadales bacterium | reverse complement strand
GGTCTGTCCTACTCGCAGTCGTTCACCCTGACCATATTGTATGTAACGGTCATCGTTGCGGTCGTCATGATGGTAATCGGAGGCAGCCTGGCGAGAGCCTTTGCACTGGTTGGCGCTCTGTCGATCATTCGTTTTCGTACCGTTATCAAAGACACCAAGGACACTGCCTACGTGTTCATGGCACTGGCAGTGGGTATGGCCGCAGGCACGTCAAATTATTTTCTGGCGGCGGCTTCAACCCTGATCCTGTCTGTTCTGGCCCTCAGCGTTCACCACTTTAACTATGGCGCGTTATATAAGAGTGATTTCATTCTGCGGTTTCTGATGGACAGGGAAGGACAAGCCGAAGATTATCTGAAAGTGCTGGATCAGTTCGCCAGAGTCCACCGGCTGCTGCATATTGAGGGCACAGGTGACCCGGCGCTGAATCGCTTCACACTCGACCTGTCGCTGAAGGAAGACCTGAATCCGCAGGACCTGCTTTCTGCCATTCAGGCACTGGATGGCATTTCGGAAGCCGTCATCATCGCTTCGAAAAATGACGTGGATTACTGATATAAACCGGTTCCGGCCATAGCACCTGCCGGCACCTAGAATAATTACAGGAGAAGCTGAACTGCCAGCTGGCACATTGCCCCTGGTCAAGGCTACATCATCACATTCAGCGCCGACCGTTAAACCGGGTGACAGGTCGATAAAACCCAGGGACAGGCTTCAAGGCCCGCAACGCGGGCAGGTCCGGGTGTGTTTGCGCCAGCGCTGCAAAGGCCCGGAAGTCAGCTTCCTGCCGCCACCGTGCAAAATGCAGGAAACCCGTTTCATCAACACGTTCCTGTAGCCAGCTTTCTATGAATCCCGGTTGGTACTGAAGAAAATCGCCAATATAGCTTTGCAACAGCTTCCCTGTCGCCTCATGGTCCGCTGAGGTGGTGTCAAAAGCCACGACTACCGTATATTCTTCCAAAGCTGTCTCCTCATGTGACTGACTTGTATCGACTGTGTGTGACGAAGCCCTGAACACTGTGATGGATGCAGCGCGAAATCTCACAGCTCAGCTAAACTGTAAAAGACCCGACTGACACTGATTCATCGTTGACCTGTTTATCTTCCATACTGTACCGACTGCGTGTCGCTTTGCTGGCTGTGCTGATGATAACGGCCAGCTACGCCGAGGCTGCGCCTCTCATAGCGGACCCGGGCATTTTCCCCCTGGCTCTGAAACCTCATGTGGCACTGTATATAGATGACACCCTTGAGCTCACAGCCGATCAGGTCGCAGCCTTACCTTCCGGCGCCTTCGACCCTGTCTCCGGACACGGGGAAATTATCGGCCTTGGCATTCAGAGCGGAAATGTATGGCTAAAACTGCAGATATTCAATCCTCTCGACCAGTACCAGCCATTGTTTCTGGATTTCAATTTTCCCCATATCAATCGCATCGAAATCTTCCAGCGCAACAGCACAGGCTATGAGGCAGTCAGCCGTACAGGCAGTGATTATTCCACCCATAACCGTCCTCTTAAGGCCAGAACTCTGCTGGCACCACTGACCTTTGAACCGCTGGAACAAAAAGACTTATTGATAAAGATCAGAGCCGCTGCTGCAGTCGATTTACCTGCCTATCTGCACAACGAGCACAGTTATCAGGACACTTATTTTTTGCCCGACCTGCTGCTACACGCCATTCTGGGCTTGTATCTTGCCATCGGCCTGTACCACCTGATTATCTATTCACGGAACCGGGATGTGCTCTATCTGGCGTTCTGCGCCATGACTTTCGCAAGACTGGCCTATGACAGCTACCTGAGCGGCATAGGCCAGTTGATCACTGCCGATGACATCTGGTGGAACAGTGTTGCCATGAACTATGCAGGTGGCTTCGCTTCCGCAAGCGCGATCTGGTTTCATGTCGTATTTCTCGGTCTTAAGGAAAAAGCACCCGGCCAGGCAAGGGCACTGAACTGGTATGCCATAGCCATTCTGGTACTCACCCAGATCTATATCCTCGATGTACCCGAGGCACTGCTACTGGTGCTACCCCTGCATGTCGCTATGCCTTTTCTGCTGTTTCTGTCTGCCTTTTCCATCGCCCGCAAGGGTGACCGTTCGGCACAGCTTTATCTTTACGGGACAGCACTGACACTGTTTTCGGTTCAATGGTCCACGCTGTCGATGCTGGGTGTCTACGATCCGGTGTTCAACTTTCCTCTCTGGAGTGCAGTCGGTTATTCCCTGTCATATATCATCTTCACCTACAGCATGGCCCGCCGCATGGAGGAGTTGCAGAACAGAGCAAACGAAGCCAGCCGCGAGCTGGCGATTGCGCTGGCCAGAGCAGAGGCCAAAAGCAGTTTTCTGGCCAATATGAGCCATGAGATACGCACGCCCCTCAACGGTGTCATTGGCATGATT
>JAGRIO010000261.1:0-3195 GCA_020443225.1 Pseudomonadales bacterium | reverse complement strand
CCTGCTCAAATCCACCACCCTCAGTCGCGAGCAACAGCGCTGGGTTTCGCTCATTGACTCATCGGGTAACGCACTGCTGAATATTGTTAACGACATTCTGGATTTCTCGAAACTTGAAGCGGGAAAACTCAAGATTGAACGCATTCCATTCGATCCTGCCCGCATAGTCCGGGAGTGCTTTGAAATTTTTCGCCACACCCAGCAAAACGAAGCCGTAGAGCTGCGGTGCGAGATCGATGACAAGGTGCCACCCTATATCCTTGGCGACCCGGCACGACTGCGGCAGATCATTATCAACCTGATGAGCAACGCCACGAAATTTACATCCGAAGGGCAGATCTGCCTGAGCATCACAACCAATCAACTGACTCGCCGCCTGACCATCAGCGTGGCCGACACCGGTATTGGTATACCTGATGAAAAACTCAACACGCTGTTCACCGCCTTTGAACAGACTTCCACCGATATTTTCCGCAAGTTCGGCGGTACCGGTCTCGGATTATCTATCTGCCGGGAGCTGGCAGAACTGATGAATGGCGAAATCGGAGTTGAGAGTCGCCAGGGCGAGGGCTCGCGATTCTGGCTGGAAATTCCCTGCGATGAAGTCTCTGTTGAAGGCCACCAGCAAACTTTCCGTCCCGGCAGACTGTCTGCTACCAGACAGAAAATACGGGTACTGGTGGCAGAGGACAATGCGGTGAATCAGATGGTCGTAAAGTCGATGCTGGCAAAGCTGGGCTATGAATGTGATCTGGTCGCCGATGGTGAAGCGGCTGTTCAGGCCGTGAAAAGCCCGGCAACAAACTACGGCATCGTACTGATGGACTGCGACATGCCGGTTAAGGACGGCTATCAGGCAACAGAGGAAATACGCCAGTTCGAGCAGTCGGCGGGCATCAGCACCGTCCCTATCGTCGCGCTGACAGCCCATGTAATGGACAGTTTCCGCGAGAAGTCGCTGCAAGCCGGCATGGATGACTACCTCACCAAGCCTCTGTCTGTCGAGCAGCTGGGTGAAGCCATTGTCAGGGCGACAACAGGGTAGCAGCAGGAAGAGACCTGCTCTTCGACAGGCTTGCTACCCGACCCTTCCAACTGATTGCACCGCTCCTTTTCCCGTTTGTTGAATCAGCAGGCAGCTTTCTGTAGACTCGCCCGATCTGAATTTCTGATATCAGGTTTCTATGAACACCACCTGGACCATAGCAGTCAACTGATACAGGTTGGCTTCCGATCTTTGCTGGCATATGCCCACCTGCGGGGCGACCAGCCTCAGCGGAAGTTATCTGCAACCTGTCTCGCTTAACGCCGTGTGATGAACACACTGGCAAAGTTAGCTGTTGCCCGCAGTTATTCTGCGGTGAAGGATTCGGTCCACATGTCACGATCAAAACATTCCTACGACGGAACCATTCGTCGTAGTTCAAAACAATCTGCCGCAGAAAATTCCTTCCGCTGTGTAAACTGTCGCCAGATCATCTCGACCCGGGTTATGGGTACCGAGCATCGGAATCATTGTCCGCTATGCCTGTGGAGCAAGCATGTAGACGAGCACCCGGGTGACAGGCTGGCCCAGTGTCAGGGCAGGATGGAACCGATCTCGGTCTGGGTCAAAAGCAATCAGGAATGGGCGCTGGTTCACCGCTGCAGCAGTTGCAGTACGGTGAAAACCAACCGTATAGCCAGCGATGATAATGAGTTCGTACTCATGTCACTGGCATCACGTCCCATTGCCCGGCCGCCATTCCCACTGGACCGGTTAACCTGACGACCTCTATCTGCCCGGTCTGTAACGCCGCTCTGCATGCTGCTCAATATCCGCCCGGTTGAACCAGACCGGGCGGAACTTTTCATCAGCAAACAGGGGCACCTGATCAGCATAATGAGGCGAAGTCTTATCGAGGGTCGCACTGCCAAACTGATGAATGGTTGAGGCAGAGACCTGACCACTGCTGTCCCACTCGGCGAGAATGATATGGGTATCACCACCCGCGGCATGGAGTTTTCCGTCATCGCGAATACCTGCCGGATATATCGCCCGCAATACATCCGGAGCGCCACCGACCGGCAGGTCCACATCGCCACGAATAATACGGTTCACTTCTCCCCATTCCGGATCTGTCCGCCCATACACCCGGTTCAGCATGGCAACCGCATCACGGAAAGCCTGCGCAGAACCCGATCGCACCTGATTGTCAGACCTGGATCGCGTTGTGAGAACCCCCAGGGCTGCAGCACGGTTGTGCCTGTCGGTATTCAGATCCCAGGCCGCCAGTCGCTGCGCCGCAGCTTCAAGCTCAGGCACTTCATGCCAGTCCATCGCAACAATTTCCCTGACAGTTGCCGCCACTTTTGATTGCGCCGAATACTGCTTGTCAAATTTGATGCGCAGCAGGTCCTGCCTGCCAACGGGTGCCAGGTCGCGGGTCAGCTCTTCGAGTCGCAACGCCCTGTTAGTGTCGTTAGTCTGCAAACCAAAGCCCGGCGGATAATTTTCTGGTCGTAAATTGTCATTGCCATTCGTCGCTTTAAACGGCGTATTGTTGGCATTAAATACGATGCCAGCACCAGGATTGATCAGGAACGGCATAGCTTCCAGCGGATAATAGTCATGCCAGATCAACTCGCTACGATCACCGGGCAGATCTTTCTGCCAGTCCCACAAAGGCGCACGGCGGGGATACTTAGCATTGTGAAGGAAGGCAATATTCCCTTCTGCATCACCATACACATAATTGATTGACGGCAGCGCTACCAGCGACATGGCTGCCTGCCACTCAGCAAAGTTGCGGGCTTTATTCAGAGCGTAATACTGCTGCAGCTGCCGGTATTCATCCATTCCAGCCCAGCGCACAGCATAGTCACCTTTTTCTGTACGGATGACAGGTCCATGTGCTGACCGATAAATAGTCTGACGGGCGGGGAAGGCAAATGGCCCCCACAGCTTCACGTCAATCGTCACCACTTCCTGCTCAAACGGACGATAGTGACCATCAAGCAGGTATTCATCTTCGTCAAAGGGATTAATATTCAGCTGGTAAACATCAATCAAATCAGGCTTGTTTACCGTATTAGCCCAGCCCAGATTCGGATTAAAGCCATGGAAAATCACCGGCCCGCCCGGGAAGGTGCCGCCATACATATTCCAGCCCTGCTCTGAAACCAGGTGGGCTTCGTACCAGGCCACCGGACCCG
>JAGRIO010000260.1 GCA_020443225.1 Pseudomonadales bacterium | reverse complement strand
TGCTACCCGATATATTAATCATGTCTATGAGGCCAGGGAGTCTGCCCGCGGTGCCGAAGGCGCAGCAGGAGGTGGTTGTGGCTGCAACTGAACTGATCCGTTACGTGATTCTGTGCTTCTGGCTGGGGTATCCGGCAATGACAGTGCTGCGCACCCGGACGCAGAGACTTTGGCGCATCAGTCTGCTAACGCTGATGTTTGCCGCCTCGCAGTCTGGTGCGGCTGTCTTGCCGGAAGACCGCATTGATCTGCTCTATCACAGTTTTGATGGCGGAGGCGCCGATATCAGTGGACCATCGGTGCTGGTACGGAAAGGCTTCGCCGATAAGCTCTCAGTGACAGCCAACTACTACGTCGATATGGTCAGCAGTGCCTCAATTGATGTACAGGCGACCGCCTCACCCTATCGTGAAGAACGTACAGAGATGAGCCTCGGCGTCGAGTATCTGAACGATAAAACTGTGGTCGCTATGTCTGCCACCCAGTCAGAAGAGAACGACTATGACGCCAGAACCATGGGACTGTCACTGAGTCAGAGCTTCTTTGGTGATCTGACGACGGTTTCAATGTCTGCAAGTGTGGGTCAGGATACGGTACGCCGGAATGGCGATGATGGTTTTGAAGACCAGGTGGACCGTAAGCGCTTTGGCGTCAGTCTGTCTCAGATCATCACCGGTGACCTGATCATTGCTGCCAACGCTGAACTGGTCACAGACGAAGGTTACCTGAACAATCCCTACCGGTCCGTGCGGTTCGCTGATCCGGCCGCGGGCAGCGGATTTGCCTGGCAGGGAGAGGTTTACCCCAGAACCCGGAACAGCGATGCGGTTTCCGTAAGGGGTATCTACTACCTGCCCTGGCGGGCATCCTTCAGAACGGAATACCGGTTCTTTTCCGATAGTTGGGACATCCGTGCCCACAATCTTGAAATCAGATATGTGCATCCGGTTGATGACGCGCTGACCTTTGAGTTCAGTGCGCGCCGTTACCAGCAGACGGCAGCGTCCTTTTATCAGGACCTGTTCCCCTACCGTGATGCACAGACCTTTATGGCCAGAGACAAAGAGTTGTCAGCCTTCAACAGCTCCAGTCTGGGTTTCGGTGCATCCTGGGAACTGCCCCGGTTCTGGCAAGCTGTTGATCGCTCGACCATCAATATTTTCTACGACCGGATGCAGTTCCGCTACGATAACTTCCGTGACGCGACCGCTGGTGGTGCCGCTGGCAGTGAACCGGCCTATGGCTTTGATGCCAGTGTACTGAGGGTATTTCTGTCTGTTTGGTATTAACTGCGGTTCCATTTACACTCCGTCAGAATGTCTTTGATGGAATAACAGCTCATGAAGCGCAATATCCTGTTTATCACAACAGACCAGATGAGATTCGATGCCCTTGGCTGTAATGGTGGCCAGGTAGCCAGAACTCCCGTGATCGACGGGTTGGCTGCCAACGGCATCAACTATCAGCGTGCGCACAACCAGAACGTGGTGTGTATGCCGGCACGGGCGACGATCATCACGGGTCAGTATGTTTCCACCCATGGCGTATGGATGAATGGCGTGTCGCTGCCAGAAGACACCCCCACCATTGCACACTGGCTGCAGGACCATGGCTATAAGACAGCACTGCTGGGAAAGGCGCATTTTGAACCCTGGCTTGGTGATCCTGCTGAATTTTTTGAAAACCGCATGGCGGCTGAGGCCCATACCGGCCCCCATCGTGGATTTGACCTCATGGAACTTGCCAACCATTTTTTTGAGGGGCACAGTCACTACGACCGGTTTATGGAGCAGTATCCGGAATACAAAAAGAACTTCTATCCCATGGTTACAGAACGGGGTCAGAATACGCTGGGTAAAGGTGATACGGCGGCGATTCAGGTCTGGCCAACTGAGGTACCGCGCTCGCTCTACCACACAGACTGGGTGGCTGACAGAACCATTAACTGGCTGCAGGATCTGAACAGTGATGACCCGTTCTTCTGCTGGATGAGTTTTCCTGATCCGCACCATCCCTGGGATCCGCCTGCCTCAGAAATACACCGGGTCAACTGGCGTGATGTACCCCTGCCGGATCTTTATGAAGAGGATCCTCAGGCCCGTGAAAAGCTGCTGCGCAGTAAGCCCAGACACTGGTACGGCTACTATGATGGCAGCCTTTGGACAAATCTTGAGTCACCCCGCGATTTCAGACCCTGCGATCTGAGCGCGGATCAGATCCGCGAAATCAATGCCATGAACCATATTGAAAACGAACTGATCGACGAAGCTTGCGGGCGTGTCATCGACTGGCTGAAAGCCCATGGCCGCTACGACAATACGGACATTATCTTTACCACTGACCATGGCGAATTCCAGGGTGATTTTGGCCTGCTGTTTAAGGGCCCCTATCACGTCGATGCACTGATGCGGTTGCCGATGATCTGGCGCCCCGCGCCCATGATTCAGACAACCCCTTCTGTTGTTAAGGCACCGGTTGGACATCTGGACCTGGCTTCAACCTTCTGTCAGATCGCTGGCATCGATGAACCAGCCTGGACTCAGGGTAAAACCCTGCCCCGTTCCGATCTTGAGGCTGAGGCGCAGAACCGTGACGTGGTCATTACAGAATGGGATTCAGAACATGGTCCCGTCGATATGCATATTAAATCGATCTATCACCGGACTGGCTGGCTGTGCACCGTGTATGAGAAAAGCGCGCTGTATGACGGCACCGAGGGCGAACTTTACAACATGGTTGATGACCCGGGGCAGCGGGTGAACCTGTGGGATGATCCGGGTTACCGGGAGCTGAAGCAGGAACTGATCACCGAAATCTATGACGAACTACCAGCAGCCAGGGAACCTAAGCTGCCACGCAGAGCGCCGGTTTAATCCGGGTTCTTATCGTCTGGCGCTGCGCTGCTGTCACCGTCGGGTTTAGCACTGCTCAGTGACTTACCACGGCGGCGCCGGCGCTTACCCGGCCGCTGACTTCTGGCCCGGCTGATGATTTCAAAAATCACACCAGACACCGGTGAGAAACGGGTGACCCGGAAAATGAGGCCGTGATAGGTCATGTTCCGCACCGCACGTACTTCCTCTATCCGGGGCAGAAACAGCAGCCCGATACAGAGTCGCAGTAACGCAGAGCTGAGAAACAAACCATAGAAAACCGAACCCCAGGTCCACAGATAACCTGAGATCTCGATACTGACCGGTAGTTTGACCGCAAGGAAACTGCCGAATGACGCGCCCAGAAAAACCGCGACGCTGCCAAATATGTTGTGGAAAGCCATCAGGCCGGCACGCTTCTGCGGTGGGGTCAGATCAAACAGAAAGTTGGAAGTGCTCAGCGAGTAGCCACTCCACACCAGACCACTCATCATCTGCACGAACAGCAGATAAAAGAAGTCGGGTGACAGTACCCACAATACGGGAATTACCGGAATTCCATAACCGGTGACCCGCAGGATAATCCGGTTACCGAACAGATCACTCAGACGCCCCCAGCGACTCAGCACCAGAAATTGCATCAGCACCGACGCAGCGGTATTCAGCGTCAGCTCAATGTAGCTGAAGTGCAGATCACGTAACAGGTAAACGACGACAAAGGGGCCGGATATCGCTACCGCGAACTGCATACTGGCAAAGAAGAGTGAGAAGCGCAGGAAATGCGGGTTCTCCCGCAGGGTTTTCCAGCCAGGTACACCGTCACGTTCGTGGGCTGGCGCCTGCCTGCCGGCTCTGGGAGGATCATACAGCTGACCCAGTTGCCAGCAGGAATAAGCCCGCGCCAGCATACCAATGGAAAAGATGGTGACAAAACCATAAAGCGTATAGCCCGCCAGGTCGAACATCTGCAGCGTGGCACCCGCGCCCAGTAAGGCAGAAAAAGAGGCAATACTTGACAGCCGGGTCCGGCGGGCAAAAAACCTGCCCCGGACCGACTCCGGCACTACCGCCCCCATCAGACTACTCCACAAAGGGGCGCCAAGATTCGGACCGGCAAAGTACAGAATTACGCTGAGCAACAGTAAGGGAAAAGACCAGTCAGGGAAATAACCCGGTAACCAGGCTATCAGCAGCAACGCGAGAATCTGAATCATGGCACCAGCCACGATGATTTCCTTACGCAGGCCGGTGAGTTGCCCAAGCAGAACCGCAAACATCTGAGCGAAAGATGCGAGCAGCGGCGGAAGTGCTGCCATCAGACCGACTTCCGGTGTGGTCGCTTTCAGGAAGACAGCGTAAGCAGAAAAGTAGTTTTCCCCTACCCCCGTCATGATTGAGAACGAGACGCCATCCCTGATCGAGTGATTGAGCGTCTTCTCGATTTTCGGGTCTCTGGAAAAAGGTTTGTTCAGCGTCGTGGTCCGGCGGGGTTGAGCGGCGCGCGGATTATAGGATTATAAACGCCAATTGCAATCTTTTATGATGCAGCACCGGAGACGGTATCCAGTTTCATACGAATATGATTGGCCAGCGCCATATTACGCATGGGTTTCTTCAGTAACTCCCGTGAACCCAGCCGCTGGGTGAAGGTTTCCAGGATGTAGTCGACACTGCCGGACATGAGCAAAATGCGGGTTTCGGGGAAATGTGCTTCGACCAGTTCCGCAATGCTCATTCCATTGGCACCGTTGGGTAGCAGCACATCCGTCAGCAGCAAATGAAGGTCGTCAATGAAAGCCAGGGTTTCCAGTGCGTCGAGACTGTCACGGGCTTCATAGACCCGGTAACCAAGACGTTTCAGCAGCTTGCCAATCATCATGCGGGTCGCGTCATCGTCCTCGACCAGCAGGATGGTTTCAGTTCCACGTGGCAGCTGTCTCAGAACCGTGGCGTTTTTCATGTTACATAACTCTTTGCTGCGGGCTTTCGGGGTGATCTTCAGTCGCCTGGTTACTACCCAGAAGATGATAAAGTCTGCCCAGATCAACGGGTCGCATCAGACAGGTTTCGCCGCCAGCTTGCTGAAACTCCCTTTCATCGGCAACCTGAGCCTGTCTGATCAGTCCAATGACTCTCGTCATCGGATTGCGCTGCTTAATTTGTGAACAGACTTTAACACCATCAAACATTGGGTTCAGCAATTCAATGATGACGAGATCAGGATCAAGCTCACCCACTCTGACACCAGCGCCAAACAGCTCAGAGGCTACTTCGACTTTTGGCTGATAGTGAATAGCACTTATCTGCTCAGCCAGGAATGTTGCATGCGCCGGGTCTGAATCGATGATGAGCACCCGGTTCGCCTGTTGATTAACCCGGGGTTTTATTCCAAAGCGATGGGCGAAATCGATAACGTCTTCCCTCGCGAATCGCCTGTGTCCGCCCTGAGTCAGCTCAGCGGAGATAAAGCCTTTTCGGGCCCAGGCCCGGATAGTAACGGGAGATACGCCGAGAAATTCGGCAACTTCTGAAGGTGTTAGCAGATCCATCAAGCAAAGTATCCTGTGTTTGTCAGTGAGTTCTCTCACCTGCACATTCTTATTATTATTTTCTTGTTATTGTTTTCTTATTTTTTTTCTAATTTATTAGTTTTTCTTACGCTTTTCTTATCATCTTTCGGATTATTTCTTTAATTACCCTATGGCTATGGATTTACGATCTGGCAGACCGGTATCACTGTGGCCGATCAG
>JAGRIO010000259.1 GCA_020443225.1 Pseudomonadales bacterium | reverse complement strand
GAGGCGCCTCTGATGATATGGGCACCAGAAAGGTCGAACCACCCGCGTTCGGTGAGGTTGTCCGGCATATGTGGAAGACTCCTTCGCTGCGACACATTGTTCTCGGCGGTGCGCTCGCATCCTTTGTTGGCTACGGGCTGGTTTTGTGGCTGCCCGCGTACTTTGTAAGATCCCACGGATTGTCGCAGACCGAAGTCGGATTCACGCTGGCCTTTCTGTATGGCATCGTCGGTGGATTGGGGACTTTCACCGCGGGTATGCTGGCCGACAAGCTGTCGGACCGTGACCCACGCTGGTTGCTCTGGGTGATTGCGCTGGGCCTGACACTGGCAGTACCCACTGCACTACTGTCATTTTCAATCACCGATACGAAACTGGCTATCGCCATTTACTGTATCCCGGCATTCTTTGGTGGCTTCTATCTGGGGCCGGGTTTTTCAGCGATACAAGCCCTCGTACCCGTCAATATGCGCTCGGTTGGCGCTGCAATAAACCTGTTCATGACCAACCTGATCGGTCTCGGCATCGGTCCACAGATGGTCGGCGTACTGAGCGATTTCTTTCATGCAGACTTTGGCAACGAATCGCTGCGCTACGCCCTGATGGTGTTCATACTGACGAATTTGTGGGCGGCTTTTCACTATAGCCGGGCAACCAGAACCCTGGCGCATGACCTGAAAGAGGCAAAGTCCTGATGCTGGAACCTGGCGCCGTTGTCATCGTCATTGGTGCAGGTGCTGCAGGTCTGGCTGTGGCGCGAGCGGTTCATGAACATGGATTTACGCCGCTGGTGCTGGAACAACAAGCGGACCTGGGCGGGGTGTGGCAATACGACTCAGAGATTGATGACGACCCTAGTGGTCGCGCGCCACAGCGCCGGATATTCTCCTCCATCTACGACAGTCTTCACACTAACCTGCCCAGAGATCTGATGGCGTTTCTGGATTATACATTCGACTCAGCAGGTGGCGGTCAGGACGACTGGCCGCGCTTTCCTCATCACAGCTGCGTTCTGCAGTATCTGCAAAATTTTGCCGCCGATTTCGGGCTGCGACAGCACATCCGTTTCAACTGTCAGGTAGAAGACGTCAGCCAGACTGAGACTGACTGGATTGTCAGCGTGACGGAACAGGGACAGTCGAGGGTCTACCGGGGGGCTGCTGTAGCAGTCTGTAACGGCCACTATTCGGTTCCCAGGATCCCAGCACTCACAGCTATTAGGCAATTCAGCGGCGAGATCATTCACAGCCATAACTACCGCAATGCCCGGAGTTTTCAGGGTAAAAAAGTTCTGGTATGGGGCGGTGCTGCATCTGGTGCGGACCTCGCCAGAGAAATCAATGACGTCGGTGCTGAAGTCCACTGGTGTGGCCACGATATTGCTCCTCACCGCGCTCCGAAGGGGGTCATACTACACGACGACCCGGTGCTCGTTGGTGAACACAACAGCGTTACCTGTGCCGACGGCAGCCTGATTGAGGGGCTCGATTGCTTTGTCTATTGCACAGGCTATCAGTATCAGTTTCCATTTCTTCCGGAATCCCTGGCCAGCGTTGAAGACAACTGGGTTAAGGGGTTATACGAAGACCTTATTCACCCGGAACTTCCGCAACTGGCCTTCATCGGCCTGCCGTATCTGATCGTACCTTTCCCTTTCTTTCAGATTCAGTCTGAATGGTGGGCAGGTGTACTGGCAGGCACATGGTCTCTGCCATCAGTCAGCGAAATGCAAACGAGCATTGAAGAACGGGTGCGGGTGCTGCAGTCCCGCGGCACCGCAATCCGTAACTATCATCGTCTGGCAGACGAGCAGGAAAGCTATCTCAACCGCCTGGCTGAACAGTCGGGGCAGCCACCGTTGCCCGACTGGTTCAGCAAGCTCGCGGCGGCCGCTCAGCAAGCCAGGCTTGCGGACCCGGAAAATTTCCGTCAGCAACCCATCGCCTATCAGGGTCCCAGTGTCGTCTCGCAGCGATCCTGAACCCCTGTCAGATATTGGCGCTGCGCAGGATGGCAGTGCTAGTATCAGGACTGATGCCAGCTAACCAAGAATCAGGAGGGGGATAGTATGCAGGTTAATATCAGCGGGTCAGTAACACCCGGTTTCGAAAAAGTAGAGGCTGTTTTCACATCCTTGTGGGATGAAATTGAAGTGGGAGCAAGCTTTTGCGCCTGGTACCGGGGCGAGAAGATCGTGGATCTGTGGGGGGGCTACACTGACCCCGAAATGGCGCAGCCCTGGCAGCATGACACGCTGGTGAATGTTTACTCGACAACCAAAGGGCTGGGATCACTGGCCTTCGCCATTCTGGTGGACGAGGGCAAAGTCAGCTATGAAGATAAGGTTACTGATTACTGGCCAGAGTTTGGTGCAGCCGGCAAACAGGACGTCACCATCGCCCAACTGTTATCACATCAGGCTGGTCTCTGTGGGGTTGAAACCAGGCTGAGTGTGGCTGACCTGTATGACTGGGACAAGATGATTAACCTGCTGGCAGCCCAGAAACCACTGTGGCTTCTGGGTCAGGGCGCCGGATATCACGCCATTACCTGGGGCTACTTTCCCGGAGAGTTAATCAGAAGAATTACCGGTCAGACACTGGGTCAGTATTTTCGTGAGAAAGTAACCGATAAGCTGCAGGCAGATTTCTTTATCGGACTGCCGGATTCGGAGCTCAGCCGTTGCGCCACCATGATTGGCCCCAACCGGGCACGCAAGCTGCCTCCGGCACCAGAACATCCTGTGAAGATGCCTGAACTGTATCCTATTGCACTACTTAACCCTTCTGTCAGCCCGTTCCGTGATGCCAGCAGTGACGTCTGGCGCAAGGCAGAAATTGCTGCAGCCAATGGTCAGGCCAGTGCAGCAGGTATTGCCCGAATCTATGCAGCATTGTCCTGTGGTGGTCAGTTAGGGGATATCCGGATCATCAGCGAAGAAGCGCTGGCGCAGGCGACCCGTATTGAAGTTGATATGGAAACCGACCTCGTAACCGGACGTCCCATGCGCAGGGCCAGAGGTTTTATGCTGAACACTGAGGGGGCTTACGGGCCTTCCATGAATGCATTCGGACACGCCGGGGCTGGTGGTTCACTGGGCTTTGCTGACCCGGACAATCAGGTCGCTGTCGGCTACGCCATGAATCAGATGCAGGCTGACGCAGATGCAGTGCCGAGATCAAAGCAACTCACCGATGCTGTGTACGACTGCATCGCCAGACTCTGAGTTGAAAATCACGGCAGTCCGCCTTCAGGACTGCCGTGACACATCAGTCATGAGGCCTTACTTACTTTCCTGATAAATGTGCACATCGCGCTGCGGAAACGGAATAGAGATACCATGCTCGTCAAATGCCAGCTTGGCATTTTCCGTCAGATCGAAGAATACTGGCCAGTAGTTCGCGGCATCCACCCAGGACCGGGTTGTAATGTTCACTGAACTGTCACCCAGACTGGATATCACGACCATAGGCGCCGGGTCTTTAAGGATGCGTTCGTCTGCTTCAATCAATCCCGTCAATACCTCTTTGGCCTTCTTCAGGTCATCGTCGTAACCAATACCAAAAACGATATCAACACGGCGGGTTGCCTGAGTTGAAAAGTTGGTCAAGGTACCGTTGGAGACAGCCCCATTGGGCAAAATAATGGTTTTGTTGTCTCCGGTGGTCATGATGGTGTTGAAAACACCAATTTCCCGGACGGTTCCCATGTGACCGCTGGTTTCAATAAAGTCGCCCACCTTGAACGGACGGAACAACAAAATCAGCACACCACCAGCGAAATTGGCAAGGCTACCCTGCAACGCCAGACCTACGGCCAGACCAGCAGCACCCAGCACAGCAATGAATGACGTGGTTTCGATGCCGATCATGGACGCCACGGATATCAGCAACAGGGCTTTAAGGCCCACATTCATCAGATTAAACAGAAATTTCTGCAGGGTCGCGTCCATACCGCTTTTGCTGAAAGCCTTGCTTGCACCAGCACAGACACCATTGATGATCCACAAACCTATCAACAGCGTTACTATCGCCAACGCCAGTTGTGGCGCATAGGTCATGGCTAATTCTATGGCTGTATCGATATGTTTATCGATATTTGTCAGCTCCTGATCCATTGTGTTCTCCTCATGTATACCGGCTTCCCGGCGATCTATTATTATTCCTGGCCAGCCTCACTGTAGAGTGAAAAGCCACGTTAAACAGTATCTGAAGCCTGAGCCTGATGCCAACCGGAAATGTAAGGTAACCCACACATTTATCCGCCAGACCGAGTCGGATTTCTGACATTCCGACTTTCCCCGCACCATGCTTTGTGGCAACATCCCTCCACCGTTTATGTGTGCTTGAAGAAGTCGCCCCATCAGGGCGGCTTTTAATTTTGAGAGGTCAAAAATCTCTCAATAAGGAACCAGGGGACACAGTCCCGCAGCTCTATGCGCGATTATTTCATACGACGATTATTACTCATACCGCCGACGTTACTGGGCATCACGATTATCGTGTTTGCTATCACACGTCTGGTGCCTGGTGGTCCTCTTGAACGCGCACTGATGGAATCTCAGCAGATGACGGTCGGCTCCGCCATGGGATCTACCCAGCAGGCCGGTGAGGGAATGGCACTGTCTGAGGCCCAGCTCCAGAAACTGAAAGAATACTATGGCTTTGACAAGCCAATCCTCGAAAGCTATGTCATCTGGCTCGGCAAGGTGGTCAGGGGTGACCTGGGCACATCTTACCGTTACAACGAGCCGGTCTGGGATGTCATCGAACAGCGTTTCCCGATCTCCATCTACTATGGGGTGGTGACACTGATCATCACTTACATTGTCTGCATTCCGCTCGGCGTGCTGAAAGCCATCAAACACCGGACACTGGTGGACAACCTCAGCTCGGTACTGATCTTCGCCGGCTATGCGATACCAGGCTATGTCCTCGGTGCTCTGCTTCTGCTCTATTTTTCTGTGCGTCTTGAATGGTTTCCCATGGGGGGATTCGTCAGTCTTCGGTTTGACGAGCTGGGTCCCTGGGACCAGGCTATGGATATCCTTCATCACTCGGTACTGCCACTCACCTGCTATCTCATTGGCAGTTTTGCAGTCGTCACCATGCTGCTTAAGAACCATCTGATGGACAATCTGGCCTCCGACTACATCCGCACTGCGATAGCCAAGGGGGTGTCTTTTCAGCAAGCGGTCATCAGACATGCAATGCGCAATTCCCTCATTCCCATCGCTACGACATTCGGTCAGAACATCACCTTGCTGGTCACTGGTTCCTTCCTCATCGAAACTGTCTTTGATATCAATGGTTTTGGGCTACTGGGTCTGAACTCTGTACTGGACAGGGATTATCCTGTCGTGATGGGTGTCATCTTGCTCAGCAGTTTCCTGCTGTTGATCGGCAACATAATCTCCGACGTGCTGGTAGCACTGGTCGATCCCAGAATCCGGTTTAACTGATGTTTCAGCTCAATCCGCAGACACTCAAGAAACTTCGCCGCTTCCGTGAAATCAAGCGCGGGTACTACAGTTTTGTCGCCCTGATGGTCATTATTCTGCTCTGTGCTGTCGGTGAATTACTGGTTAACAACCGTGCGCTTGTCGTCAGCTATGAAGGCGACCTGTACTTTCCTGTGT
>JAGRIO010000025.1 GCA_020443225.1 Pseudomonadales bacterium | reverse complement strand
TTCTTCGCCGCTGTCTCGCGCTATCTAGGCATTTTTCAATGAACTGGCACAGAGTTGTGCAAGGATCTATGGTGCCGACAAGGTCGTTATAGCGACCTTCGATCTGGACTATCAGTTCGCTTCCACACTGGCTGCAACAGAACAGCACCTGCTGATCGACAACTATGACTTCTTCATTCCGAACTCAGTGTGCGCCAGACTCACCGCAGGAAGGGCCCTGAATCTGGAAGAGGGCCTGAACGGGTTCATTCCTGAAGATGAAAGCCTGCAAGCGTACAAAGCACTCATCTCGCGGCCCCTGACTGAACCGGGTAAAAGTGTCATCGGCTGTCTGCTCATGCTGTTTGTCTCCCCTCACCCCTGGGTTGAAGCTGCCAGTGAGACACTTGATTTTCTGATGCAGCGTCTGGAATCGGAGATTATGGGCGTATACAAAACCCAGCAACTCAATGAGCTCAATCACCATCTGTTACGGGAACTCGCGGTATCCAATCAACTGAAGGAAGAACTGTCACGGGTAGCCTATCTGGACAAGGTCACCCATCTGCCGAACCGGGAGCATTTTCTGGTAGATCTGAAGGTGATGCCAGACCTGTCAGGACACTGGGTCACGATCATCGGGCTCGATTGCTTCAAAGCTATTAACGAATCTATCGGTCTCGAGGCCGGAGATGAGTTACTCCGGGCTGTCGGTCAGCGCCTGCAAACCCTCGATCTTGCCGGTCTTGGGGTTTATAAGTGGACAGGAGATGAGTTTCTGATACTGACGGAAGCATCCTCAGAGCAGGACTACACCGCTCAGCAACAATTTATTCACCAGCTGTTTGAAGTCGCCTTTGATCTGCATGGTGCCGACATCCGCCTGACCTGCAGCAGCGGTGCGACGAGTCTCGAGCTGCATGCAACCGTAGATGAGGCGCTGAAGTCCTGTACTGCCGCCCTGAACAAAGCCAAGTTAAGGGGTGGCAACCGGGCCGTGATCTTCGAGCCGGGTATGCAGGAACGTCCGCTGCAGTTTCTGCAGGTACAGACTCAAATTCAGCAGGGTATCGCCAAACAACAGTTTCAACCCTACTACCAACCCATATTTGATCCCCGCCGGGAATGTTTTGTAGGTTATGAAGCGCTCATGCGCTGGATGGATGAGCGGGGTAAACCTGTATTTTTCCCGGACCAGTTCATTCCCATTGCCGAACGCAGCGGGCTGATCGTCAAGCTGGGCAGAGAGATGATCCACACCGCTGTGGGTCATCTGCATCAATGGTGTGAGGAATACGGTATTACCCGTGATTTATCGATCAACCTGTCGCCCCTGCAGTTCCACGACGATCATCTGCTGGATGAGATTGAGGCTGCCACACACCGGCATAACGTCGACCCGTCACTCATCAAATTTGAGATCACGGAATCGCTGTTCATCCACGAAGGTGACTATGTACTGGATAAACTCAACACTCTGAAACAGATGGGCTACAAATTGTCGCTGGATGACTTTGGCACTGGCTACTCATCACTGGCCTATTTGCAGAGCTATCCTTTTGATCAGATTAAAATCGACAAATGTTTCGTCGACGACGTCACTACTTCACGAAAAAGTCAGGCCCTGATAAAAGCGGTCAGGATTCTGTCCAGCGATCTGGGTGTACACCTGGTGGCAGAAGGCGTAGAAACTGCGGAACAGGCTGATTGCCTTGCCATTATGGGGGTCGACTATTTGCAGGGTTATTACTATTCAAGGCCCATGCCAGCGGAAAATGTCGACCAGACCTATCTGGCGGACTGGCGCAGTTTCAGCCATAAATCCAGCGCCGTGGTCGCTGGCAGCACTTCATTCCCGGACCCGGTCTGACCTGGCGACATCTGGAACCTGACCGCGACCGGTGCAGACACTGGAGCCGGATATTGTGTCGCTGTATGCTGAAGGCTGTTTCTGACTACCGGGAGCGTGACCGTGAGCACCGTGACTTATGAAGATATCGACCGCATCAGGATTATTCGTCTGAATCGTCCGGATGCCCTGAATGCGTTCAATTCAACCCTGATGGCCGAACTGGCCAGCGTCCTGAATGATACAGCTGCTAACGGCACAACCAATGTTGCGATACTGACGGGCGAAGGTCGGGCCTTCTCTGCCGGTGCAGATCTGGCAGCGTGGGGTGACAAGAGCGGCCCTGCCAATGCTTTCGACTTATTGCTGGATGCGATTCTGGACTTCCCCATCCCTTTTATCGTGGCGGTCAATGGCCTGGGGGTAGGTATTGGCGCAACCATTGTCGGTCTCGCCGACCTGACCTTAATGGCAGAATCAGCCCGACTCAAATGTCCGTTCTCATCTCTTGGCGTTACTGCGGAAGCCGGCAGCACGATCACGTTTCCGGCACTGATGGGCCGGCAAAGGGCCAACTGGTTTCTGTGGGCAGCAGAATGGATGTCAGCCCGTGATTGTTACGATGCTGGCCTGTGTATTGAACTGACCAGTGACGATGATCTGATGACACGGGCTCTGGCGCGGGCGGAGGTGCTCGCAAAGTTACCCACCAGTTCCATCCGCAAGACCAAGTCCCTGATGATGGAGCCCATCAAAGACGCTCTGCGGGCTCAGTTCACAGCGGAGAATAAAGGCCTGGCAGAACTCAGCGGCAGCCCGGCGAACCGGGAAGCCATTGCCGCTTTTATTGAAAAGCGGGAACCGGATTTCTCCGGACTGTCGTCTTGACGACAATAAAGACGCGCAGTCTCAGGCTGATCTGCACCTGAGACTGCAGCCAGATTTACTCAGCACCGTCCAGCGAGGCACGGCGTAAACGCCGCATACCGCCTATCCAGCGATCAATATTGTCGCCTTTGCGCCGGACGTATTCTTCAACTTCCGGATGTGGCAACACATGAAAGCGCTCTTCCCGTAATGATTCCACCACCGTGGCAGCCAGCTGTTCCGGTTCAATAATGCCATCAGTCTGGCCGTCACCCAGGCTGCGGGGCGCCATCGCCGTATTGACACCCTGCGGACATAACACTGAGACCCTGATACCGTCATCACCATGGGTAATCGCCAGGAACTCCGCCAGTTTCACCGCCGCCGCCTTGGTGACCGTATAGGGCCCGGTACCGATTGCTGCCAGCAGACCAGCTGCGGAAGCCGTGTTCAGCAGATAGCCTTCGCCCCGTGCAATCATCTGCGGCAGGACCGCCCGCGCCGCATAGAGATGAGCCATGACGTGGAGTTCCCACTGCATTTGCCAGACTTCATTGGACGCATCAGTCAGCAGGCCTGCACCACCAGCACCTGCATTGGAGCAGAACAGATCAATCTGACCATATTTATCTGTAGCATAGTCGGTCAGCGCCTGAATCTGACTTTCATCGGTAACATTACAGGCCATAGCATCACAGCCCAGTTCTGCGGCGGCTGCTTTTACGGCCTCTTCATTCAGGTCAGCAAGCACCACGGCACGGGCACCTTCCGCCAGAAAGGCCTTCGCCATGGCTTTACCAATACCGCCACTACCACCGGTGATGACTACGACTTTCTGATTTAACTCCATCTCATACCCCCGTTACTGTTTTCTTTATGTTCGAAACATCCCGATACGACAAACACCAGCACCAGACAGTGTCTGGCCTTCGCTGATACCTGCCCGGAACCGTTCATTTTCTATAACAATCACAAAATCAGTCTTGCACCCAGGCAGGAGAGCGCTTCTCACGGAAAGCCGCCATTCCCTCTGTACCCTCGTCAGAATTGAACATCCGGTTACTCCAGCTCGTTGCCTCTTCAAAGCCTTCGGTTACTGACAACTCAGGTATTCTGCGCACAAGTTTCTTGCACTCCTGCACGGCGACAGGACCACCCAGACTGATCATATCGATCTCTTCCTGGACTGCGTTCATGAGTTGCGCTGCCGGCACTGCTCGATGAGCCAGCCCATATCGCACAGCATCTGCTCCGGAAAACCGCTCACCGGTCAGAAACAGTTTCATACCATGATGACGTCCGAGTTTCGGCAGGCAGACAACTGCAATCATGGCTGGAATCACCCCGATGCGGACCTCGCTGAAACTAAACTGCGCTTCCTCGGCAGTAATCACAATGTCGGCTGCGCCCAGCAAACCCAGGCCGCCTGCAAACGCAGGACCATTGACGGCGGTAATCACGGGCTTCGGGCTTTCCAGCATGGCGTTCAGCACTTCCGAATAGGGAATCGCTTTCCCATCACCACCCGCTATTTCCCCTGGAGGATTTTTCAGGTCGGCCCCGGAGCACAGCGCCTTTCCGGCACCGGTAATCACCAGGCAACGAACGGCCGGGTCATCATTGGCCGCCTGAATATGGGCGTAAATCTCGTTGACCAGCTCGCCGGATAGCGCATTACGTGCGTCAGGGCGATTCAGGGTAATCCAGGCAGCACCGCCCTTTACTTCATAGAGACTGACTTGTTGTGACATAGGTTTAGCTCCTGAATGCTGACACGCCAGCACGGATTCCGACGCTGGCGTTCTCGGGTTTCTGCGGGTGACTGACTCAGCCCCGAAGAAAAACTCTAGTTACTCATAGGTTGCTCAGAGATGATATCTGATGCCACCCGTTCGATCACTTCGAAACGCGGATCAAATGGCGGCAGCAGCATAATCTGATTCAGGCCTGCAGCCTCCAGCCCCCGCACCCGGTCGAGCAATTCGTCTCTGGTACCTATCATACAGCTGGATTGCATGATCGTCGGGGTCAGGAACTGCTCCTCTTCTTCCACTACCCAACAGTTGTGCCCGGCATGGATACGCTGATGGCGCCGGTCTTCAGGATAAGTTTCCATCAGGGCCACATAATCGTCCCAGACTTCGCTTAACACGCCAGGCGGCTGGTGACCAAAATTACGGAACTGATCATAGGCATAGTGCAGGGTTGCCATGGCAAAGGCGCCGCACTCAGCCCTGACCCGGTCTGAATCCACTGACTCGCCTTCATCCAGCACCACCATGGTCGTCAGGGCAGTGGTATAGAATTGATCTCGATTAATAGTACGACCTGCCTTCTGAGCCCCACTCTCGATCATGGCCCACATGCTTTCCATCATGCCGGGACTGGCGGGTAGTGACATAACCGCCCCATGACCATACTGACCGGCAAGACCCAGTGAGCGTGGGCCAAATCCGGAGATGTAAACAGGAATTTCCGCATCAAAATTCACAAACCCATCATCGGGCATGACATGACGAATGGGAATTTCCCGCCCATCGACCCGGAGCATTGCTTCATCTCCTTTCAGCAGGGGCAACAGGGTCTGCAGATAACTTTCAAACTCGCGGATTTTATGAGGTGGCAGGCCCATGATGCGCATGGCCGTGTTACCGGCGCCTACGCCAAAGAAGGTTCTTCCTGGTGCCAGTGCATTAATGGTAGCGATGCCTGAGGCATTATTGGGCGCCGGCCGGGTACCGGATATGGCAACGCCGGTTCCCAGTCTGATGGTGCTTGTACGGGTTGCTGCCAGCGCCAGCGTGGCATAACAGTCAGACCAGATCATCTGGCTGTCGGCTATCCAGGCGTGAGTAAAACCCAGCTCTTCAGCCCGGACCACATAGTCAATATCGTTAATATGGGCGGCCATACAGATCCCAAAGTCCATGGCTAACTCCTCTCTTTTAATTATGCAAAGACAGTCTGAGGGTATAACACCGTGACACCCGCAGGTGAAGGTAAAGTCAGGATTTTTGCTATGGCTTACCCTGCCAGCCGATTGTGATAGATTAGCCGGACTTTCCCTGAATTTATCAACAAGCTAAGACGGAATAACCGATGAAACTCTATCACTGCTCCGATGCCCGTTCCCTGCGCCCACTATGGACGCTGGAGGAAATGGGGTTGGAATACGAGCTGATTGATATGCCATTTCCACCCCGCTTCAGCTATCCAGGTTACCTGGATATCAATCCGCTTGGCACAGTGCCGGCTTTCGTCGACGGCGATATCACCATGACAGAATCCTCCGGGATCTGTCAGTATCTGGTGGATCGTTACGGTCCGACCGATCTGGCGGTACCGGTAGACCATCCGGAATATGGTCTGTACCTGAACTGGTTACATCGCAGTGATGCGACTCTGACATTTCCACAGACACTGGTTTTACGCTATACCCGCCTGGAGCCAAAAGAACGGCGGATAACTCAGGTGGTGGAAGACTACACCATCTGGTTCCTGTCACGCCTCAAGTCTGTCGAGCTGACCCTGGAGAATCGTGAATACCTCGTTGCAGACAGGTTTACCATTGCAGATATTACCGTCGGCTATGCGCTGTTTCTGGGTACCACGCTGGGGCTGGACGAACGCTATAAACCCAACTGCCAGCGCTACCTGGCCATGCTGATGGAAAGAGATGGCTTTAAGAGTGCCCGTGCGCGGCAGAAAGGCGAAATGAAGCTGGATTGATGCCCATCGACTGATCCTGTCGCGTTTCACTGCCATCAACGCACACTGACTTGCCAATCTGATCGCCGGTCTGTCAGGGCTTCATTTCCGGTTGCGTTTAAGGTCTGCTATTAAACGAGGAATATAGCTTTCAGCGTCTGCCGACAGGCGATGATTGTCTGCCACATCAAACTTCTCCCCGGTCACTTTGACGAAATGCCTGAGACTGGCAATTCGCTGGGCCATCCACGAAGACTTGGTTTTCTCTTTACGGCGGGTTTTCAGAATAATCCGGCTGCCAGGGTGGCTGAAGAAAGGCTCCGGTGGCAAATGCGGCACAATATCACCATCATTCACCACCCTGAAATGCGGCCCCTTTATCAACTTGTTCAGCTGCTTCTGAAAATCAGGACTGCCGGGTCTGGGACTGGCAAAGGTATAGATGCCGTAAACTTCGATGCCATTCTCGATCAGCATACCCGCGTAGAGAGAGCAAAGGGCGCCCCCCAGACTATGGCCGGTAATCCATATTCGCTGACCCCGGGCGCTGGCATCCCCCAGATGCCGCGTCAGGGCAATCACAGCAGGATAGAGCGCGTCCTGAAACCCTTCGTGAGCACCAGTACCATCAAGCGGCCCCGGATCCTGAGTAGCCTGAAAGTTCGCAAACCAGTCGGCACCGGAATCACTGCCGCGAAAGACCACAATAATATTCTCGTCATCGCGCATCAGATAACACTGGGTGTCGATATCCAGCCCCTTACGCTTATTGATGACTGCGATAAGCTGCATACTCCACGAGTTTACTGTCGCAGCAATGGTATTCTCATCGGCGTAAGCCAGATCACAGGCCACGGCCAGTGAAAGGGCATTCTGTTCGTCATAGGATTTTCTGGTTTTCAGTGCTCTGAACTGATCAGCGTATTTCACGGCGTCCTCCGTCTTGCACCCCTTATTTCCCTGTAGCTGATTTTCCTGAAGCCGATGTTCCTGAAGCCGATGTTCCTGAAGCCGAAAATCAAAGGCCGGTTTGTCCGGAACAGTACCCGGGACTATACCTCGGGAGAATCAGAGGCGTGTGATAAATCCATTTGCCACAACCGGATGAACCGGTAGTCAGTACCACCATACTTGACCACAACTGATTGCTCAACCGGGAGCTTTTCCGCTAGGGTTAAGTGGTCGAATCAGCCCGCCGGGAGGAAATTTGTAATGTTATCGGTACCCACGGTCATGGTCACAGCCTTTGTGATGTTGTTGGCCTGGTGGCTGTTCCACCGCTATAACATCAGTCGACGCGAAGCCTACATTGAGCACTACAGATTTCCTGAACGGCTCAGGCAAGCAATTCAGCAAAAATATCCACATTTATCAGCCGAAGATGTCGCCTGGGTCATTATGGGACTGCGAGAGTATTTTCAGATTTGCAATCAGGCTGGCAGACGCATGGTCGCCATGCCGTCACAGGTCATTGATGTCGCATGGCACGAATTCATTCTGTTCACCCGTGAATATCAGAAATTCTGCAAATCAGGACTCGGCCGCTTCCTTCATCACACCCCCGCAGAAGCCATGCATTCTGCAACCCAGGCCCAGAAAGGCATCAGAAACGCCTGGTACTACGCCTGCCAGCGAGAAGGCATTCCCGCTAAGCGGCCCACAACGCTACCCTTGCTGTTCGCCATCGACAATGACCTCGGCATCGCAGACGGATTCACCTATCACCTGAACTGTGAGAAGGCCGCAGACGGCTATTGTGCCGGGCACATTGGGTGTGGAGGTTCCGGAGGCTGCGGCGGTGATACTGACGGCGGTTGCGGGGGCGGATGCGGTGGTGACTAGGACCCGGGCCCGGCACGCCTGCTCAGCGCCGAAACCGGGCCATAGCCTGGCAAAAACACGCCTCAGTTAGCTGAGATTCCACCATCAGCCATATAGACGCCACCCGTCAGGAATGCTGAGTCATCAGCTGCCAGGAATGCCATCAGATTAGCAATATCTTCAGGCTCACCGTAGCGACCTAACGGAATATTGCTGGCGATACCCTGATGAGCGGCTTCCGCGTCTTCAGGATTAAACCCGGCTTCCAGGCTGCGCATCATGCGGGTTTCTACCGGCGATGGATTCACTGTGTTGACACGAATGTTATGGGGCGCACCTTCCATTGCCATTGACCGCATCATGCCGATCACCGCATGTTTGCTGGTGTTATAGGCCGATATACCAGCACTACCCTTGATGCCTGCCACCGAAGAGGTGATCACAATACTGCCGCCACCGCGTTTCTTCAGTTCCGGAAATACACTCTTGATACCCAGCCAGACGCCGCGGACATTCACCGCCAGCACCTTGTCAAACATCGCCAGATCGTACTCTTCAATCGGAGCGACCATACCTTCAATACCGGCGTTGGCGAGGTAAACATCCACACCACCATAACGCTCAACGGCCGCGTTCACATAATCCTGACTCTGCGCCGGATCCGTCACGTCAGCGGCAAAATAACTGACCTGATTGGAAGCCAGTTCTTCCACCGCCTGCTTCAGCGCTTCTTCATCCAGATCAACCAGCAATACCTTGCTGCCTTCAGCGAGATATTTTCGTGCCGCTGCCTTGCCAATACCGCCGGCACCGCCAGTGATAATAGCAACCTTATCTTCGAGCTTACCCATGAGTGCTTTCCCCTTAACAGTGTTTTTCTGATGTCCTGATATCGATTCTGTGCAGCTATATTTTGTGCCTGATCCCGTCAGCCTGCTGAGTTGTTCATTACCAGTGCCAGCTGCCGAGACTGGGCAATCAGCCGCCCCTGCTCATCCCACAGACAACCATTTTCAATCATGCGGCCGTCCATCAGATCTTCGGTAGTCATTCTGCCTAGCACCCAACCCTGTGCAATCGGGCGTCGGCAATGAATAGTTAACTCCAGCGTTGGCACCCAACCCACTGCCCCCAGCAACCCGAATACTGACGGAGGAAAAGCATCGGCAAATAACACCGGTGAGATAGGGTCAGGCTCAAGCTGATCCCTGAGTCTGATCCAGCCACTAACCTCCGCCCTGCCTGCGGCTCCGGCCACTGCCTGTTCAGGATGCATTCTGATATCCAGCCGGTCGAGCAGTGGTAAACCCACACCCTGCTGGTCACCGGAACGCTCGACGCATTCATCCGGCGGCGGAATTTGTGGCATTGGAATATTAAGTTCTGCTGTATGTGCAGCATCAGCAATAGCGCCGAAGCCCGCCAGGACTTCGAGCCGGGTTTTACCGCCCTGAATCAGCGATGCACGCACAACCGACAGGGTTCTGCCGGGTTTCACCAGTTCGGTGCGGATTTCACAGCTCTGATCAGGGATGCCGGGTCGCAGATAATGGATAGTTGCCGTCAGCGGCGATGGCTGACCGGGAGTCAGCCGGGAGGCTGCCCGTAATGCAATGCTGGCAAGATAACCACCATTAGGATTCTCGCCGATGTTCCAGGCTGAAGACACATGGCCTTCCCACAACCCCTCTTCAAGCGCTGTGACCCCGGTTTCCTGCAGATAAAACCCCATGAACACCCTCACTGACAACTACCAGAAGCGTCGAGTATAACGACTTCGCCTCGGATTAGTCACTGCCACCAACCGGACCCGGCCAGGGGTTCGCCCATGGCAGTTTCTGTCATGGCATTCTGTGATAGTCTCAGCTTCAGTCATTGTGAGGAAAACCCATGAAGCGCATCCATCAATTTACGCTGGCAACTGTGGTGACAACCTTCGCCCTGCTAAATCCGTCAGGCACGGCGGGCGCTGCCACTGACAGCGACTATGAAAAACTGCTGCACAGCATTTACAAAGAGCTGATAGAGACCAACACTACCTACTCCAGGGGAGATACAGTCCTCGCAGCCCGTAAGATGGCCAAACGCCTGCTTGATGCCGGTTATCCGCCTGCAGACGTACAGGTGCTGGAGAACGCGCCACGCAAAGGTAATCTGGTCGCAAGACTCCGTAGCCCTGAGCCAGTTGCCGGGCCGATTTTGCTTCTGGCCCATATCGACGTAGTAGAAGCCAATCCGGAAGACTGGGAAATCGATCCCTTCACACTCAATGAAGACGACGAGTACTTCTATGGCAGAGGCACCGTGGATGATAAAGATGAAGCGGCGATCCATATTGCTAACCTGATCCGCTGGAAACAGGAAGGCTATGTGCCCAACCGCGACATCATTGTGGCGCTGACCGCCGATGAAGAGGGCGGGCCAGATAATGGCGTGCAGTTTTTGCTGGCTAACCACCGGGATCTGGTGGATGCAGATCTGGTGATCAACGAAGGTGGTGGCGGCGCCATACTTGACGGCAAGTATGTGAGCAACGCTGTGCAGACTGCCGAGAAGGTCTACCAGTCCTATACCCTGGAAATTACTGACTCTGGCGGCCACAGCTCCCGCCCCAAACCTTTCAATCCGATTTATGATCTGGCCGCAGCGTTGACGAATATCGGTCAGTATCAGTTCCCCATTGAACTGAACGAGACGACCCGCGCTTCCATTGCAGCTACCGCACAAACCCAGGCGCCGGAACTGGCGGCACTGTCTATGGGAATTCTGGCTGAACCACCGGAACCCGCCAGTATTAGCTACTTTGAATCGATTCCGGGCCATAATGCCACTATTCGCACGACCTGCGTTGCGACCATGCTGGAAGCCGGTCATGCCCAGAATGCGCTGCCACAACGGGCTACCGCCACAGTGAACTGCCGGATTCTGCCGGGAAATGAACCTGAAGACGTTCGTCAGACCCTGATCGGTCTGGTAAATAACGAGAAGATCTCAGTCACTCCGGTGCAACCCGCCACGCCTTCCGATCCCTCGCCGCTGACAGATGAAATCATGACGCCCATCCGCGAGATTACTGAAAGTATGTGGCCTGGCGTAGTTGTGGTACCCGCCATGAGCACCGGCGCCACAGACGGGCTGTTTTTTTTTTATGCCGGTATTCCGGTCTATGGGGTATCAGGGATATTCGGAGACGCTAAGGATTCCCGCGCCCATGGCAGGGATGAGCGTTTGCTGAAGCGGAGTTTGTATGAAGGCGCCGCCTTCCTTGATCAGCTCACCCGCCGGTTGACGTCACCGGTAGATGCAGCAAAGGCAGGAACGCGACTGTAAGCATCCGTCAGGGGCTGGCTTCTGAAGCCGGATCGCAGGGCAGGCCAGTCCGGACTGCCCGGGCGGACTTTCCTGAATTTATTATTTTTCCAACCTAAAAAGACTGACGCAGCGATGTAATCCTATGGCAAACGTTCACAATCCGGCTGGCAATCCCCTGGAATTTAATCCGGAAGCTTTTTTTACGTATTTTGACGAGAATCCCTTTCATCAGTATCTGGGGCTGACAATGGCCGAATCCCGGCCGGATTATTTCCGCGCCAGGCTGGTGAAAAATGACACCACGCCTCAGGGCATTGGCGGTAGCGTTAACGGCGGAGTTATTGCCACCATGATCGATATGGCGGCAGTAGCATCAGTCTTCACTAATCTGCAGGAAGGCAATGTCCCGGCGGGCACTGCCGATCTGAATGTCACCTATCTTAAGCAGGCCCATGGTGAATGGGTGGACGCCGAGGCAACCGTGATCAAACGGGGGCGGCAGCTGTGCGCAGTGGAAGTGAAAGTCATCAATGACAAGGACGAACTGTGCGCCATGGGAAGAGTGTTGTACGCCATGAGGTCCGCGTGAGGGCGCTCCTTCTGAACGCCCTCTGACGGAAAGAAGGTCTATTCCTGGATGTTGACCAGCTTCAGCAGAAAGCGGTCAGTCTTGCCGCGAATCGCCGGGTCAAACACCAGCTGCTGGTGATCATCTTCACCGGATGCCAGTATCTCCGAGCTGCTCACCAGATAACCAGCCCGCTTAGCGGCAGCGACGGCGTCTTTTTCCAGCATACGATGTAACTTCGCCGCGTCAGTGCCTTTCACTGCCCGGTGATCAATGATACCCAGCACACCGTTTGCCTTAATAAGCTTGCGCAGCTGTTTCAGCATGGCGACGGCTGCATCCGGGTCACGGTTAAAAATATCATGGAAATTCAGCGCTGTGATCACCACATCAACGCTGAAAGGTTTAATACCCGTCTGGTCCAGTTCAGCATCCACCCGTACTACATTTGGCAGGCGGTTATCAGCCAGGCGCCGGGTCATTGCTTTATCATACATACCATCACGGAACTGCAGAAAAGCCGGCAGATTATGGGCGTATACCTTACCCTCTGGCCCTACTGCAGCACTCAGCACCTCGGTGTACCAGCCACCTGAGGCCATCAGGTCCATAACCGTCATGCCCGGTTCAACACCAAGAAAGGCCAGCACCTTTGCCGGCTGCCGCCCGGCATCCCGGGCGGTATCTTCCGCACTGCGGCCGGCGGCTGCCAGACTGGCAGCCAGTTCACTTTCGGAAGCCTGCAGCTGCGGCAGCACCAGCAGCAGGCTGATCATCAGACAGGTTGTTTTAATCAGATTCCTGAGCATCATCACTCTCCTTTTCGGGACTGCACCCGGGTTGGGTTGCCACTACCATAACCCGGCGCAGCAAAGGTGTCAGCTGTTATGAGACCGAAGAATGGGCGACAATCTTCAGCAACGGACAACTACAGACCTGAGACCAACGCTATGATCCGATTTGGTGCTTTAAGTGCAGCCAGAATTACCCCCGATGCCCTGCTTTATCCCTGTATGAACGAACCTGGCGCAAGCGTCAGCGCTGTCGCAGCCCGCGATCAGGCAAGGGCTCAGGCCTTCGCCAGTGCTCACCGCATCCCGGCAGTTGCCAGCGATTATCAGGCTCTGATCAACCGGGATGACGTCGACGCTGTCTACATCGCATTACCGATTAACCTGCACCTTGAGTGGACCCTGAAAGCCCTGCAAGCTGGCAAGCATGTGCTTTGTGAAAAGGCTATCGCCTGCAATGAGCAGGAGGCCAGGCAGATGGCTGAAGCAGCCGCAGCTGCGGGTCGGGTGCTGATGGAAGCCTTTCACTATCGCTATCACCCCTTGTTTGAAGAGGCTCGTCGCATTTACCACAGTGGTCAGCTGGGCACGATCAGGCACATCAATGCCGTTTTTACGACGGCAATTAACGACCCGGAAGACATCCGCATGAACTATGCGACCGCGGGCGGCGTGACCATGGACATCGGCTGCTACCCGCTGTCGTGGATACGCCATCTCACGGGTGCAGAACCAGAGGTCACGGCAGCCACGGCGATCACGGGGCCAGACAGGGTGGATGTGATGCTCAGCACAGAGCTGCAGATTGACGACATTGCCGTCACGACTACCGGCGACATGCGCCCCGGCACCCGGACCGCCGCCTATATCGAAGTACAGGGAAGCCGGGGTTCCATGCGCGTCATTAATCCGCTGGCTCCGCAGATGGGTCACGCCATCATCACCGACATTGACGGCGAGAAACACACCTTTACCACTGATCGCCGGACCAGCTACTGCTATCAGTTAGACGCATTTCTGGCGGCGGTAACCGGGGCTTCACCCATAGCCACTGGCGCGGAAGATGCTGTGCGGCAAATGGCCCTCACCGATGCCTGCTATCTGGCAGCGGGTTTACCACTCAGGGGTCTCTGACGGGATGACTGTGCTGCCACCTCCGGGTAGCTGAACCAGTCCGGAACAGCACGTTTCTTCCAGGTGGCAAAGGCAGCTTTTTCACCCATATAAAATGCCCGGTAAGCGCTGACAGGATCGCCAGGCACCTTGTACTCGTCCGGCATGGCCTGGGGAAACGGTGTCAGCCCTTTGTCTTCATAAACCAGCGGGCGAATCTCGTGCAGCACCCTGATGGACGCATGATCTTTGTCCCGCTCATAGCGCCAGCGATATTCCGCATTAAGCGCTTCGGTCAGGGCCTGCAGCCATCTTGCATTACTGTAGGATGCTTCCACCCACAATACGCTGGGGTGTTTTACATGGGTTGACTTATAGGGCGTGGTGAATCCACGTTTGTTCAGCGCTGTGCATAGTATCTGCACACTTTCGAGAATCATTTTCGACACATGCTGGTCACAGTGATACTGCGCACAACGGTCAATGTCTTCGTCCAGGATAAAAATATTCATGCCGGGTTATACGTCGCCCCAGCCTGCTGGATGACCTGCCCGGATGATTTCCCGTCAGTACAATCGCTCGAACGGATCAAAGCCCAGGTTCGAGCTGGCATAGCCAGTATCCGGATCATCATTACTGTCGGCGACTATGTACCGGCACAGATACTTACCGTAGTCTGACAGGGTTTCATAGATCGCCCGGGGCATGCTGCGGGGTTGTGGTTCTATGTACCAGGGTGCATAGAACTCTACATTGGGAATGGCCCGTGCCTCCATCGACACATTGGGCGTGCCGCCATGCCAGGCCCGGACATCACGGATCAGCACCGCGCCGGCCCTGGCCGGGCAAACACAACTGAGTTTCATCCACTCTGGTTCTTCAGACAATTTCGGAATCGGTACCAGCGTATGCTGGGTGCCGGGAATCTGCCTGATCGAGCCATTGATGCGTGTGGAGTCAACGGTAATGAAGTTCAGTGTCAGCATCGGTACCGGCAGTGAACGGAAGTTCACCGAGCCGGTCGGATCATAAAATGTGCCGTAGCTCTGCTGAACACCATTACCAAAGGTTTCTACCTTCCTGGGCCTCAGGTCACTGTGCAGAGGCTGATAGCCCGCCGCGCCGGGCATGCAAAAATCCCCGCCCCCACCTCTGGCATGATAGTGCCTGGAGCCGAAGATTTTCTGCAGTATAGGAGTCATGGTTGGCAGGTCGATCAGCATGGCCCATTCCGGCAGATGCATCAGATGACCTGTTTTGCTGGAGCCGCCAAAAGAGTAACGATGCGAACCACGGTTGCCGCTACGAGTCTCATCAAGCGTGAGTACCTTGTGGATTTCCCGGTGCACACCCGCCTGCAGGAAAGCCAGTTGTTCCGGCGTCAGGGCATTTTCCACCGCCACAAAACCATCCCGGTAGAACAGCTCTACAGCGCGATCCGGGTCATCAGGCGAAACGGTTTCAAGGCCGGTAATACCATTGTTTGCTTCAAGATATTCCCGCAGCTGACGAATGTCAGGCGCATCCGGGTCAACGCCGACCCACCCCATCTCATCGATCATGGCCTTGGTGATCTGGCCACTGGTCTCATCAGTCTGAATACTCATAGTGTCATTCCCCGCGACTGGCCTGCAGTCGTGAAATCGTCATTGCGCCTGCGCCTGTCCTGGCTATTTGTGCCTCCACGACAGCTCAGTCGGCCCGCCACAACCAGCGCAGTGATTCGGCAAACAGCGCGCCACCATGGGCGAGATTATGGCCGCCCACCCCGAATTCGAACCGGTAATCATAACCAGCCCATTCAAAGGCGCTGGCCATAGTACGGTTTGCCAGCGACCAGTCACCAAAGGGTGAATTCACATCATGCTCACCGCTCTGCAGAAAAATACGCAATGGTTTGCGCTCACGGGTGCGGATCAGCGAGGGGTAATTATGCCCCCCCATAATATCGGTATAGGATCCGCAGTGACTCAGTATGCGACGACACTGGTCCGGAAAATGCCAGCCCACGGTAAAGGCTGCGATACCCCCACTGCTGATACCACACATGGTGCGATGCTCCGGCCGGGCACTGACACTGACGCCAAAGTGCTGTTCCGCCAGTGGCAGCAGTTCCCCCAGTATGAACTCTCCGTAATCCGGTTTCAGACAGTCATATTCGAGACTGCGCTGTGCCAGCACATCATCATAGGATTCAATAGGACCGGGAACCGGATGGCCCGGAACTCCTGGAGTCACAAATACCGCGATGGTGGGCAGAATCTCGCCCTGATGCCACAAGGTATCCAGCACCTGAGTCGCGCGCACGGGACCGCTGCGGGCCAGATACCAGGCCCCATCATTGAAGAAGATGATCTGCACGGGTTGAGTCAGTGCCGCAGTCTGAAGACCGTCGGTGCTGTAGAGCCAGATCTGCCGGACCGTGTCAGGGTAGATGCGACTGTCATTCCAGTCCGCGAGCTTCGTCACCGGGCCTTCCGGCGTTCCTGACGCAGGCCAGGCTTCCGGGCAGGGATGATAGGACAGATCCCACGCTGGATCGCCAGGCACACCATTGCGCCGGCCATTGACCTCAGCTGGCACAATATTATCCAGCCCCAGGCGTGCAAACGTTTCCTGATCGAGGGGCATCAGACTCTCCTTAAACCTGTCAAATTGCGCCAATAATGCCTGCACCGGAAACTTACTTCCACTCACTTCTGTGGCATTATTCCGCAGGATCAAGTCATCGGAAGTCAGCCATTATGTCCAGCTCAGCCTCTGCATCAACCACCGGTTCCGCCAGCCCCCGGTTCACAGACGATCACGTCAGACAATGGCGGGAGGAAGGATTCGTACTGATTCCCGATTTCTTCAGTGCCGATGAGATCGCGCCGATTCTCGCGGACTACGAACGTATTTACGGATTGCCCGACCCGTCTGGTAGTGGCCGCGCCAGGGTTGAAACTGATGGCGAATCTATCGGTGCCTTCCGGCCTGACCAGTTTCGCAACATCGACCAGTTCCCTTACGAAGGCGGTCGTGAGATGAACATGATTTCTATGCACCCGCAACTGATCGCTTTTGCCCGCGCCCTGCTGGATGCTCCGCAGGTACATATGTATCAGTCCCATACCTGGGCCAAGTATACCGGCGAAGCAGACTACGATCAGGTTCATCACTGTGACTTCAGCAATCACACCCTGACGGTACCGTCAGATGATGTCACCCTTCGCACTGTCGATTTCATTATTTATTACACCGATGTCACCGACGCCCATGGTGCCCTGCACTATGTCACCAAACCCGATGCCGGAAAAATCCTTCGCCCTGGCACCGTCTTCGCACCGGAAGACAAGCAGCAGGCGCTGAAAGCCGTTGAAAAATCTGCGGCAGCACCTGCCGGCACTCTCCTCGCCCACAGCATTGACACCTTTCACAGAGGCACCAATCTGACCAAACCCGGTGGTCATCGTTTCACTATGACAGTTGGCTATAAGGCTGCGGGTAACGACATGATCAGCTTTCATATCTGGCAACAGGCAGCTGGCAGAAACTGGGAGGCCATTTTCAGGCATGCCAGCCCCGAGCAGCTACGGGTGATTGGCATTCCGTTGCCCGGCGATTCATTCTGGACCGAACGAACCCTGAAGCTGACCCGCGCCCGCTGGCCAGAGTGGGACATGACGCCTTATTTCGAAGCCGCCAGACTGACTTCATGATCCTGGTTGTCATGGGTGTCAGCGGCAGCGGTAAAAGCACCATTGGCGAAATGTTAGCAAAACAGTTGCAGTGCGAGTTCCTGGATGCAGATGATTTTCATCCGCCTGCCAATAAGGACAAGATGCGGGCCGGCATAGCTCTTGATGACCATGATCGCTGGCCCTGGCTGGATCGTCTGAAAACAGAACTGACAGCAAGGCAGGCGCAGGGCCAGCACTGTGTGCTCGCCTGCTCGGCACTGAAGCAGCGCTACCGTGACAGACTGGGCATTGACCAGCAGGAAATTTTCTCGGTTCAGTTAGAGGGCACAGCCGAAACGCTGCAGCAACGCCTGAGCAGCCGGCAACACGAATTCATGTCACCTGCTCTGCTGCGAAGTCAGTTGCAGGCGCTTGAACCGGCGCGCGATGGGCTCATTGTCGATATTGCCGATACGCCGGAAAACATCGTCGGCAGGATCAGCAAGTGGTTAGCCTGCGCAGGCTCACAGAGCTGAGTTCAGATCAGCGCCAGAAGATTGGTAATCACCAGCGTAATCAACACCAATGAACTTGCCGCAAAGACTGCGAACCGGACCAGCACCTTGTTCACGGTACATTGCACCAGCGAATGAACGACCCGCAGCACCACATAACTCCATGCCAGTGACACGGTCACATCGGTCGTATTACCCACCAGAAAGGTATAGGTAATCAGGGCATAGAAAACTGTCGGCTGCTCGTGCAGGTGATTGTAATTGTCTGCGATAAATCGCACCTTGTCGGGCAAGCCATCCAGTGAACCTGGCCGGGTCGCCTCGTCAGGATCAATGTTCGCCGCCTGCATCGCGGGTATTCTGGTGGCGTACATCCACAGCCAGATCACGAAGGTCCAGCAGATCAGTCCCAGCATTGGGTGCAGCAGATCGTGATTAATAACAGATGGCATCAGCTTTTCCTCCAGGATGTTCAGGGCTCGCAGCGCTTCTCATAACGTACTTTAAGCTGGCGATTGTTGCGATAATTACGATTGATCAGGTCAGTCATTCTGGCCATTTCCTCATTCCAGTTTTCCCGGAACATTGCACGACCTTCTTCTTCACCATACTCGGCAATGGTGGCCGCTTCTGCACGACGGGTAAAATCCGTCAGCAGGTGTTCCTCCCGTTCCGCCAGATCTATATTACCGTCACTTCTGTAGCCAGCAATAATCATGCGGTGATACACCGCGCAGGTTGTCAGACCAAAGGCGTCTTCCGGGGCCGGTAGACCGACCAGCGGCCAGCAGAAACAACATAAACTGGTCATAAGTTGACTGAATTTCATCGTACTTTCCTTCGCAGGCGAGAGTTCCCCTGCGTTTGTGTCAGCAGCTGATATCGCCGGAAATCTACAGAGGAGAATCCGGCACCTGAGCCTGATACACAGGCGGACTGAACCACGTTAGCATGGTCACTTGGGGTTACCCAAACCTTATGGTGTAATGCGATAAAACAAGCAACAGCGGAGCAACGAAGCATGTCAGAGAATCCACCCGTAATTGTCGACAAAAAGGCTGGCTGGGCAGAGCTCATCATCAACCGCCCGGAACGCCGCAATTCCATTATTCCGCCGGTGAGCCATGCCATGCGAGAAGCGCTGGAAACCCTTGCGACCGATGATGATGTTGCCTGTGTCATTCTCCGCGGCGAGGGCGGCTTCTTTTGCTCTGGTGTTGATCTGAAAGCATTGCAGGCTGACCCACCACCACCCTGGAAGGGTGATCAGTTCAATGCCTGGCGGCAGTTTCATCTCAGCATGTTTCATTTTCCCAAACCGGTTATCGGCGCCTTTGAAAAGTACGGGATTAACGCCGGTGCTGCCCTCGCCTTTGCCTGTGACATTCTGATTACCGGGGAAACGGCCTTCCTGCAGGTGGGTGAGATTCAGCAGGGCTCTGGTATGCCCATGAATGCTGCCTGGCTGAAGCTGAAGGCCACAGAACAGGTCGCTGCACGGCTGGCCTTCTACGGTGACAGAATTTCGGGGCCTGAAATGGTACGTCTCGGGCTTGCCGCAGAAAGTGTGGCGGACGACGAGGTCGTCGCACGATGCCGTGAAATCGCCGAACGCATCGCCGGGCATCCGGCCGGAGCCGCTATGACTATCAAGCAGGGGTTGATCAGTCAGCGTGGCATTGATGACCCGGAAGCTTTTTTTGCCGAGAGCACCAACACTGCGCTGCTGACCGCTGGCATGGTCAAAGGCTGAAACAACATCAGATAGCTGTCTGTCAGCAAACCAGGGGAGCCCACAATGTACGCCGGAAAATACGCTGAACGTCATCCTGACCGGCCTGCCTTTATCATGGCAGGTAGCGGCGAATCCGTTTCTTACCGGGAATATGACAAGCGCACCAATCAGCTTGCGCAATTGCTGCGAAAGCATGGACTGCAGCGACTCGACCATTACTCGGTTTTTATGGAAAACAATGATCGCTATCTCGAAGCCTGTGGTGCCGGGGAACGAGCGGGGCTCTATTACACCTGCATTAATTCATACCTGAAAGCTGACGAGCTGGCCTACATTCTGAACAATAGTGAATCGCGCCTGCTCATCACTTCCAGGGATAAGCTACCCATCGTCAAAGAAGCCCTGCAGGACGCACCTGATGTCCGTGTCTGTCTGGTGGTTGGCGGCGAAGATGAAGGCATACTGCGATCCTATGAGGCGGCTATTGCCTCTCAGCCTGCGGAACCTATCGCCGATGAGGCACTCGGTACTTCAATGCTGTATTCCTCTGGTACGACAGGTCAGCCCAAGGGCATCATGCGCCCCCTGCCGGAAACGCTGCCTTCCGAACCACTGCCGTTGTTCGATTTTCTGCTGAATCTCTGGCATTACCGTGAAGATATGATTTATCTGTCGCCCGCGCCTCTGTATCACTCGGCCCCTCAGGCCGCTGTAAACCTGACTATCCGGATGGGGGGCACGGTTATCATCATGGAAAAATTCGATCCGGAGACCTACCTCAATCTGGTTTCAGAGTATCAGGTGACTCATAGCCAGCTGGTACCTACCATGTTCAGCCGGATGCTGAAACTACCTGAGGAAATCCGCGCCCGCGCAGATCTGTCATCACTTGAGATTGCCGTGCACGCGGCAGCTCCCTGCCCGGTACAGGTCAAGGAAGCCATGATTGACTGGTGGGGCCCGATCATCCATGAATACTATGGCGCGACGGAAGGATTAGGTTTTACAGCCTGTAACTCGGAAGAATGGATGAGCCACAAAGGCAGTGTTGGCCGCGTCATGCTGGGAGAACTGCACATTCTGGATGAAGAAGGCAACGAATCACCACCCGGCGTTCCCGGTGAAATCTGGTTCAGAACCGCAACGGAGTTTTCCTACTTCAATAATGACCAGAAAACTGAAGAATCCCGCTCTGCGGATGGCACCATGAGTACCGTAGGCGACGTAGGTTATGTGGAAGATGGTTATCTTTACCTGACAGACCGTTCAACCTTCATGATCATCTCCGGTGGCGTCAACATCTACCCGCAGGAAACTGAAAATTTGCTGATCACCCACCCCAAGGTAGCTGATGCTGCCGTATTCGGCGTACCGAACGAAGATCTGGGCGAAGAGGTCAAGGCTGTAGTTCAGGTACTGGAAGGGTTCGAAGCCAGTGACGCACTGGCTGATGAGCTGATGGCTTTTTGTCAGGCCAATCTGTCACGGCAGAAGTGTCCGCGATCGATCGACTTTGAAGCAGAGTTGCCAAGGCTGCCAACCGGCAAGCTGTACAAGCGGTTGTTAAAGGACAAATACTGGGCCAACCACAAGACCGGCATTCTGTAACTGCGGCTCAGCTGTTAGTCTGGTTTTTAAGCAGTTCTTCAACAGCCGTCAGAGTCTGGGCATCCAGGCGGGCAGGATCGATCCGGAAGTGTACGCCTTCTTCGTCGATCTTCCAGGTTTTGTCCATTACATGGTCGAGCTGCACCCGGTATAACCGGGTTTCCTTGGAAAAGCCGCGGGGCACGATGGTAGATGCCAGCTCACAGCGGAAATCATTACGCACCAGCAACCGGGTATCTTCAGAAATGAAGATCTGCCCGGGTTCTGCTGCACTTTCGATACGGCTCGCCAGATTGACCGCAGAACCAATGATGGTGTAATCCATGCGACTGTCCGTTCCGAA
>JAGRIO010000258.1 GCA_020443225.1 Pseudomonadales bacterium | reverse complement strand
TCCATTAGCAGGGTGTCGTGGCTGATAACTGACGCTGAGTAGATTTAAATCAGTGTACCGAATTCACCTCAACAAACCGGTTGGGCGCCCGTGAATCCTCATTCCTGGTCTTCACGTCAATCATTACCGTTTTGCCCTCGCTGTTCAGTTGCGCGGCTCGCTGAATAGCACCGGCTAATTCGCCTGCCTTGGTCACTCTGATGCCCTCAGCACCCATACCCATCGCAATAGCGGCGTAGTCCCCCGTCATTTTAGTCACACCAAACTGTTCCCGTGCGACAGGTGTGCCGCCCGGATAGGTCGCCATAATCCCGTTGTTTAACAATACTACGGTGATGGGAAGTTCGGCCCGCACGGCAGTTTCCATGTCCAGACCAGACATGCCAAAAGCCGCATCACCCATAAAGGCCACGCAGGTTTTGTCTGGCATCGCCTTCTTTGCGCCAATCATCAGCGGAATGGTCGCGCCTAGATGGGTGGTTTTTCCCCAACCGACATAACTATGGGGCGTGGTGGCTGTATAGAAAGGGCACATCATATCTCTGGGTGCGCCGGCATCGGCAGTGATGCAACTGTTTTCCTTGTCGAGATTCTGGTTCAGCTCCCAGATCACCCGGTAAGGGCTGATGGGGTCGCTGTCATTGTTGAGGTATGGCATCCAGGATGCCCACCATTCGGCTTTGGCGGCCTGCACCTTTTCAGTGACGCCGGTTTTTCTGCCTGCCTCGCCGACGAGCCCTTTGACGGCATCGATGATCAGGGTGAGGGTGAGTCTGGCATCGCCAGCAAGACCGATATCACAGATCGTGTCTTTGTTAATTTCGTTAACATCGTTGACGGCGTGGATCAGGAACTTGTTCTGATCGAATCGCTGTCCATACGGTGTGGTGGTCAGCGAGGTACCGACAGCAAACATGACGTCAGATTCCTTTAACCACTGTCGACCCGGGCCGGTAACGGTCATTCCGCCGCAGCCAAGCGCAAGCGGGTGGCGTTCATCAATGGCGGATTTACCGGGCAGCGAGGTGTAAACAGGAATTTCCAGCAGCTCGGCCAGTTCCCGCAGCGCTTCAGTAGCCTGGGCTGACATAACCCCTGCGCCTGCCCAGATCATCGGGTTTTTCGCATTGACCAGCGCGGCGGCTGCATCGCGGATCTCGCCCTGGGATGGCGCTGTCAGGACCTTGCGGGGTGACTGGTAGTTCTCACCCTGTTCCGGCAGTGCCTGTGAAGTCACATCCATCGGCAGTTCGACCACCACAGGGCCTGGAGACGAAGATCGCAGCCGGTGCATGGCACGGCGCATGACATTACCGGTTTCGCCCGGTTGAGTAATGAATTCGGCATGGCGGCACACGTTCGCCCAGGAACTGACTGCAGAGTAGTTCGGGCGCACAAACAACATATTCAGTGGGTTGCCGCCGGGCAGCACGAGGATGGGGATATTATCGGCATTGGCCTGCGCTAGTCCGCCTGCAGAGTTCTCAGCGCCTGCCTGTGACTGCATGGCAACCACGCCGAAAGCTTTACCGTCGCTGACTCTGGAGAATCCATCAGCGGCCATGACTGCGCCCCGTTCGTGACGAAAGGCAATAGGTCTGATCCCTTCTTTAGCTGCGGCTTCGATGATGGGGTTGCTGGGAAAGCAGGAGAGCCAGGAAACACCTTCGGCCTTGAGAATTTTGGCGATGTATTCTTCACAGTTCATATCTGGCTCCTGCTGTTTTTATTGTCTGGAGACATGATGCTTCATATTGATTTATCAGGCAAAGCAGATACCGTTAAAAAAGCAATGTCGGGTACAAGAGGTAACAACCCCATTTCTGCTTTATCAGGCAAGTGTCCACCGTCACCCTGAACAATATTTAGCACAACATTCGATGAAATCCGGTGATGTTTGATCGGCTCACTGTGCAAGCCACTCTGTTATCACTCGTTGGTACAGGCTTTAGGTACCCGAAGCACCAATGATCCCGTGCATGGCATCTTCCTCATCAGGCACAAGGTCCGGATACTCGGACTCTGCATCCCTGTATAGATTCCCTTCCTGTAGCAGGTGTCGCGAAACGCGCTTTGCAATTTTATAAGTGACTGTGTCGAGATCTTCAGGCAATGCTGGTATCACGACCGACGTCGACCACTCTCATATCACGATTTCTCCTGAGTCTATGGGGTCGGAGGAAAGTGCCGGAATAAGCTTACACCCGGCGACGCCTAACCCTCAAGACAGCGATGGCATCGCAACTACTCTATCCCAAGGGAAAACAGCCTAACCTGATAACTCCATCTCTCACCCAGGAGTTATCCATACCACGTCGTCGAAGGTTCTGCCCCAGCGGCCATCCTGTTCATGTCATTCAACGCGGGCACAATCGGCAGATATGTTTCACCGAAGATTTAGTTATCGCAACCTACGTGCATTTTCTTGAGGAAGGCGCGAGAGAATCCGACGTCAGTGTGCATGGTTGGGAGTTCATGACTAATCATGTTCACCTATTGCTAACCCCTCACGACGACACAGCAATTTCAAAATTGATGTACCTGGGCCGACTGTAAGTTCGACGTTTTAATTACACTTACGCTCGCAGTGGTGGGTTGTTTGAGGATCAATTCAAATCCAGTCTCGTCCAGGACGAAACCTTCCTGATTACGTGCCTTCGTTACATTGAACGTAACGCTGTCCGAGCTGGGATGGTCTCAGAGCCAGGCAACTATCGCTGGTCCAGTTACCGAACACGTGCTTTTGGTGACCGCCCAAAGCTATGGACGCCGCATGTACTCTATACGTCACTGGGCGCAACACCTGCGAAACGACAAAATGCTTATCGCGCCCTGCCATCAGAAATACTGGGTGCAGACGTCATTGCAAACATTCGTCACTGCGCGAACAAGGGGTTGATTCTCGGTAGCGAGAAATTCCGAAGACAGTTCACGCACCTTACCGAAGACTGGGCATAAATATCCGGTGAGAAAGTTACTCCGGCACTTTCCTCCGACCCCATAGATTGAGGCGCAGACGTCATTGCAAACATTCGCACTGTGCGAACAAGGGGTTGATTCTCGGTACGGAAAATTTCGGATCTATCCGGTGAGAAAGTTACTCCGGCACTTTCCTCCGACCCCATAGATTCAAGCACCTGCGACTGGTGAACCTGCGTTTGATGCGGTAGCCTTCGGGCCAGCGAATCAAATAAAGAGAGTTTCCTCATGACCCAGGCCAGCCGTTACGATTTACCGGATCTGAACGATATTCCGGAGGATATTCGCGAGAAGATTCTGGCGGTTCAGGAGAAGTCCGGCTTCGTACCCAATGTCTTTCTGGTTTATGCACGCCGACCCGACGAGTTCCGGGCATTCTTCAACTACCACGATGTGCTGATGGAGAAGAAAGACAATCTCACGAAGGCCGAGAAAGAGATGATTGTGGTGGCGACTTCTGCCAGTAATAGCTGCCTGTACTGTGTAATTGCCCACGGCGCCATTCTGCGTATCCGGGCGAAAGATGCGCTGATTGCGGATCAGTTGGCGGTGAACTACCGGAAAGCCAACATTACGCCCCGGCAGCGGGCCATGCTGGATTTTGCCATGAAGGTTTGCCATCAGCAGGCTGAGATAGCGGAAGCTGATTTTGAAGCGCTGGCAGCACATGGCTTTGATCAGGAAGACGCATGGGATATTGCAGCGATTACGGCCTTTTTCGGTTTGAGCAACCGCATGGCGAATGTCACAGCGATGGCGCCGAATCCTGAATTTTTTACCATGGGCAGGGGTTGAGACACCCGCGCCCGGAAGGAGCAGATTGTGAGCGATAACAAGTTTGATGTGGTCATTGTCGGCGCGGGAATATCCGGAATCGGCGCTGCCTGGCACTTGCAGCAATATTGTCCTGACCGCACTTATACGATACTGGAAGGTCGGGAGAACCTGGGGGGCACCTGGGATTTGTTCCGTTATCCGGGCATTCGTTCCGATTCCGATATGTATACCCTCGGTTACTCCTTTAAACCCTGGACCAATGCCAGGGCGATTGCCGATGGTCCTTCCATTCTTTCCTATCTGCAGGAGACGGCGGAAGAAAACGGCATAGATCAGCATATACAGTATTGTCTGCATGTCGAAAGCGCAGCCTGGTCGACCGAAACCTCGACCTGGCAGGTAGAAGCTGTGCACACCCAAACCCGGGAGGTAGTGAGGTTCGAATGTAATTTCCTGTATATGTGCAGTGGTTACTACGACTATGCCGAGGGGTATACGCCGGAGTTTCCTGGTCGGCAACGTTTTCAGGGCGAGGTAGTCCACCCCCAGAAATGGACCAGTGAGATTAACTACACTGACAAAAAGGTAGTGATCATCGGTAGTGGCGCGACAGCAGTGACCCTGGTGCCAGAGATGGCGAAGGAAGCGGCCCATGTCACCATGTTGCAGCGGTCACCGACTTTTGTGGTGGCACGCCCGGGGGAAGATGGGGTAGCGAACTGGCTGCGCAAATATCTCTCTGCCAAGGTCGCCTATGGACTGACGCGCTGGAAGAATGTGCTGCTCGGTATGTTTTTCTTCAATATGTGCCGCAAGAACCCGGAGCGGGTCCGTAAGATGTTGCTGGATGGTGTGCGCGAGCAGTTGGGTGAGGATTTTGATATCAATCGTCACTTCAATCCGGCTTATAACCCCTGGGATCAGCGCATGTGCCTGGTGCCGGAAGGGGATATGTTCACAGCGATTCGTGAGGGTCGTGCGTCGGTGGTGACCGATACGATTGATACCTTCACTGAAACCGGTATTCAGCTGAAATCAGGTGAACACCTGGATGCAGATATGATCGTCACCGCGACGGGACTGAAGCTGCAGATGCTGAGCGGTATGAAAATCACGGTGGATAACCGCCGGATCGATTTGGCAGAGACCCTGACCTACAAGGGCATGATGTTCAGCGATATTCCCAATCTGGCGTTGTCGATGGGTTACACCAATGCATCCTGGACGCTGAAGAGTGATCTGACCGCCGGGTATGTCTGTCGGTTGCTGAACCACATGAAGAGTAAGGGGCTTAGCTGGTGCTGTCCGAAAAACACTGACACTGATCTTGAGTTTGAACCGTTCATGGATCTGACCTCAGGCTACGTACAGAGAGCGATGGCATCATTTCCTAAACAAGGCTCGAAGCGACCCTGGAAGCTGTATCAGAATTATGCGCTGGATCTGGCAACGCTCGGGTACGGCAAGGTGGAAGATGGAGTGATGACGTTTGGTCGCTGCTCCTCTGACAAGACCGTTGAGTCACCGCTGGATCAGGCTGCCTGATAACCGGGCCGCGCAGATCCGGACCGTGTTGCTGCTGCGGTTGTGGGATGAGGCACAAACAGAATAACAGGAAGTATCGGGGAGAAAGACCATCAGCGATCAGGATAAGAAACACAGAAATGACATCTACGGCGACCTGACCAGGGTTTCTGAAGAGGGCGTGGACCCACCGATTCCAGCCGCCACCGTTGTTATTCTCCGGGATACTGACGATGAGGTAGAGGTGTTGATGCTGCACAAGAACTCCAAAATCGCCTTTGGTGGTATGTGGGTTTTTCCGGGCGGTCGCATCGATGAGGAAGACTACCCGGAAGATGGTGATATTTATGCGGCAGCCCT
>JAGRIO010000257.1 GCA_020443225.1 Pseudomonadales bacterium | reverse complement strand
ATATTGACGGTAAGACCTATGCCATGACCAATCAGTGGGGGGTAAGAACGTTGGAAGCGGTGGATCTTCTTAGTGCAAAGTATCCTGAAAAGAAAATCAGTATTGAGCGGGAGTAAGTTTGGCAATTTCTCCCAAAAAGCAAAAAAATTATAGGCGCTTGATTTTATAGGGCTATTTGCCTTTTGCTCTTGGTTTAGCAATAAATTCGGCCAAACTTTGTGACGTTCCCATATGGAAGACTAACGCTTAGCGGCAATGAAGTCGCAAGCCGAAAAAGTTTGTAATTTTGGAAATCAAAAAAGAAAGGCCTGATAAATCGTAATTCGTTGATTTATCAGGCCTTTGTCTTTTTAGGCTGTTAGATTTAGCTCTGCTTCTGCCAAACCTATGCTTCCCTAACTACCATAGTGTTGGCAAATGCCAAAACTATGCTTCCTTCCCTAGGCATTGCCTGAAAAAGACGTAATTGGTGGAGGCGGCGGGTATCGAACCCGCGTCCGTCAGTCCGCTGCCTTAGGATCTACATGCTTATTCCGTCTATTGTTTAACCTTTCATTGTCCCGACGAACAGGGAGTAAAAGGCGAGCTTGCTTTAGTTTTAACCATCTCGGCCACAAGCGGGGCTTTGACGGCGGTCCCATCAGTCGCGCACCCGGTTTGAATAGATGGGCACATCCGCCCCGGGTCAAGCTAAAACCTAAAGGTTAGTTTAGGCAGCTAATGCGTAGTTTTCGTCGTTGGCAACTATAAAAGTTACAGTGATTGATTTACGAGAGTCACTACCCTCTCGGCATGCACCTCAGGTTTTGTAACCGGCGTCGAATCCAGTTCGCCCCCTTAAAGTGTTCAATGACGTCCCCGTCATTGTTGATACATCTTACACCAGTAATTTGGGATGCCCAGTAAACTTTCAAGCGCGATTATTATTTATTGTGCGCTTTCATGATTCTGGCTTTGTCGCGACTCCAGTCGCGATCTTTAATTGAAGCACGTTTGTCGTGATCTTTCTTACCCGTTGCAAGCGCAACTTCCAGCTTGATGCGATTGTTCTTCCAGTACATTGCCACAGGTACACAGGTCTGGCCCTTCTGCTGGGTAGCGCCAATCATGCGGGCCAGCTCTTTTTTGTGCAGCAGCAGCTTGCGCGCCCGCATGGGCTCAGTGACATAATGGGTAGAGGCTGTTTTCAGTGGCGTAATGTTGCAGGCCACCAGATACGCTTCCCCATTTTTCAACTGAATATAGGTGTCGTTAAGCTGAATCTTGCCATCACGTATAGATTTCACTTCCCAACCGGCAAGCACCAACCCTGCCTCGAACTTGTCGTGCAGTTCGTAATCGAACCGTGCGCGCTTGTTGAGCGCGATGGTGCCTGTCGCGATTTTGGCTTTCTTCTTGCCAGCCATGATTTCCTAGCCTGGGTTAAGTGCCCCGACGGGGCTCCCTCGTGGGCCGCTCATTATAGGTTGGCCAGTGTGAATGTACAGTGCTGGCGGAACCGGGAGAGCAGACTATGCTGAAGGATATGGCTTTGAAGATGCGGGATAGTGCTGTTGCCCGCACGATTGTGGGCTGGTTGATGTTCGGCATCTGGCTGGGCTGGGTTATCTGGGGCTTCTGGTACTACCAGTACCGCTTCTATGACCAATGGTATTCATTCGCCGGTGAGCAGCTAATGGAAGTGCCGGCCCCCGCCAGAGGCGAGTTAACCGTGGCCCATTTTATCGATTCGGCTTGCCCCTGTACCCGGTTCAGCATTCCTCATATTGAAGATCTGGAGAACTCTGCCGATTTTAACAGTATGCGGGTACGGTCGCTGAAAGTTGAAATGGGGTCGTTGGTGTCAGCCGACTTTGGCAACCTTGTGCCGGCCAGTCCCTCGGTGGCGATATGGCGTGCCGACGGTACACTGAAATATTTCGGACCCTACAGTAGCGGTGCAATATGTGGTGAGGGTGAAGATCTGGTACTTCGTGCCCTGAAGGCCAGTGATGAAACACAGTGGCTGAACCAGGAGGCAGTTGGGTGCCTTTGTGCCTGGCAGGCCAGTAACGGTGAGTAACAAAGGAAGAGCAGCGAAATGAACAGTACCAGCGAACTGGAACAACATTACCGACAGGCAGACCGGCTGATGTTGTGGATCATGGCCGGACTTTTTCTGGTGTCACTGGGGCTGGCTGTGGTTTACAGCACCTGGACGGAATCGCTGTTCATCGGTGGAGGTACTCTCACCGCCATGGCAGGTTTGTACTTTCTGACGTCGGGTTCGCTTGTTACCAGAATCGGCATGTCTGTGGGGTTTATGGTGATGACTGCGCTGCACATTCACCAGATGAACGGCATGCTCGAAATGCATTTCGGTGTCTTCGTGCTGCTGGCCTGTCTGCTGTTTTATCGCGATGCGTTGCCGATTCTGACCGGTGCCGCTGTCATCGCTGTGCACCATATTCTCTTCTTTTATCTGCAATCTTCAGGGGCAGGCGTCTGGGTTTTGCCTAATCTGGACAACGGTGTCTGGGTTATAGCGTTGCACGCAGCTTATGTCGTTGGCGAGGCGTCTCTCCTGAGCTATATGGCGCACAGGTTACGCGCTGAGTACATTCAGGCACAGGAGCTGATGAATCTGACAGAAAAGATTATCGAGTACGATAAACTGAATCTTTCCGTACGTTCTTCTGGTGCCACGCCACTGTTGACAAGATTTGACGGCTACACGGAACGGGTGGGTGAGCTGGCCAAACACGTTTCTGAAGCAAGCACTGAATTGGGTGAACAAGGGATTAGCCTGCACGAGTTGAACCGTGAGCTTGAATCGGTGGTCAGCTCACAGAAGCTCAGTGCGGACAAGATCAGCCAGGCTATTGAGGCCTTCGTCAGTTCTGTTCTGGCGGTTGACCAGGATGCAGACAAAGCGGCTCAGTCAGTGACCAGAGTTGATGAAAATGCCCGTAAAAGTGCCAGCTTCAGTAGTACCACGCAGAAAGATATTACGCTGCTGGCCAGTCAGATTAATTCTGCGGCTACCACGATCAAAGAGCTTAATGAACGCAGCGCGGCCATCGGTGGTGTGCTCGATGTCATTCGTGGCATCGCTGATCAAACTAACCTGCTGGCCCTGAACGCTGCCATTGAGGCTGCCCGGGCTGGTGAGCAGGGTCGGGGATTTGCAGTTGTTGCGGATGAAGTTCGTACGCTCGCACAGCGAACGCAGGACTCTACTCAAGAAATTGATTCCATGATTGAGGCTTTACAGTCTGGCAGTCAACTTTCTGTCGAGGCTATCGAGTCAAGCCGCAATCATGTTGAATCCTGTGTCCGCCATACGGCTGAAAGTCTCAATCTGATGGAGGTCGTCAGCAATGACCTCAGGGAGCTTTCCAGCATCAACCGGCGCATAGCAGAGCAGACCAGCAGTCAGTTGGCGAGTGCGCAGGGCATAACCGGTAATCTTGAGGAAATTTCAACCTCAACGGCGAATTCACTGGCGCAGACCACGCGGGCAGCAGAAGCCAGCCGCCGGATATCAGAATTGTCGGTAAAACTGCAGAACCTGAACAGTCATTTCTCTTTCTGAGAAGCCTGTGCTTTGGTTTGCCCGGTGCATCGCATCTTTATCTGACTGATCTGGCAGTTGAGGCGTGATCGCAAATCCCTGACAATGCGGGAACTATAATAAGTCAGGACTGGGGCATGGCAATTGCGTCTGAATCACAACATGGGATGTGGTCATCCCGCCTGATGTTTATTCTTGCTGCCGCAGGTTCAGCGGTTGGCCTGGGAAACATCTGGCGCTTTCCATACGTTGCCGGTGAAAACGGTGGCGGCGCATTCGTACTGGTTTATCTGGGCTGCATTCTGCTGATTGGTATCCCGATCATGGCTTCAGAGATTCTGATTGGTCGCGCTGGTCGTCAGAGCCCCATCAATACGATGATTGAGGTCTCTGCGGCCTCGAACGCCAATCCGGCCTGGCAGGGGCTGGGCTGGATGGGTGCGTTGGCCGGGTTTACCATTCTGTCTTTCTACGGCGTGATCGCCGGCTGGGCAATTTCCTATATTTTTCAGATGGGTAGCGGTTCGTTTACCGGAGCGGACGCAGCCTTTGCGGGTAATGCATTCTCTTCTTTCATCGGGGATGTGGGTAGTGTGGTTGGCTGGCAGACGCTGTTTATGGCTGGCACCATCTACATTGCGGCCCGCGGTGTTGGTGCCGGGCTTGAAACCACAGTGAAATACCTGATGCCTGCCCTGTTTTTCCTGCTGGTGATTCTGGTGCTCTATGCAGCGTTTACATCGGGCAAGTTTCTGGAAGGCGCGAGTTTCCTGTTCTCATTCAATGTGGAAAAGCTCACCTGGGATGGCGTTCTGATCGCCATGGGGCAGGCGTTTTTCACCCTGAGCCTGGGTATGGGAGCCATCATGGCCTACGGGGCCTATCTGCCCAAAGGCGCCTCCATTCTGGGTACGGCGACAACGATTGCACTGGTCGATACGGCGGTCGCGTTACTTTCGGGTATGGTGATTTTTCCGCTGGTGTTTGCCAATGGCCTGGAAAGCTCGAGCGGACCTGGTTTGATGTTCGTGACCTTACCGCTGGCGTTCGGTCAGATGGAAGGCGGCGCCCTCTTTGGCTCGATATTCTTTATTCTGGTGACTTTTGCCGCCATCACTTCCTCAATTTCGTTGCTGGAGCCCGCCATTGCCTGGCTGGTCGAGAAGCGCAATGCCAGCAGAGTGAAGGCAGCCATACTGGTGGGCGGGGTTGCCTGGGCGCTGGGGCTGGGTAGTGCTTTCTCATTCAATATCTGGGCAGACTTTCATCTGATCGGGCAAATGACCTTCTTTGATGTGATGGACTACACCTCTAACAATATTCTGTTGCCGCTGGGTGGCATGCTGATAGCCTTGTTTGCCGGTTGGGTGATGGACGATCAGATGGCACGGGAAGAGCTGGATGTTTCACCAGGAATCTATAAGACCTGGCAGTTTCTGGCCCGGTTCATTGCGCCGCTGGCGGTACTTGTGGTGTTTATCATGACAGTGTTTGCATAAAGCGCTTATGAAGCGGGTGAAACGTTCGGCACTGGTTCCTTATTCGAATGAACAGATGTTCGACATCATTAATGATGTTCGCGCATACCCGCAGTTTCTGCCCTGGTGTGCCGGCAGCAGGGTTCTCTCAGAGACGGAAGATGAGTTGGTTGCTACGCTGGAGATAGCCCGCAGTGGTATGTCCCAGCGATTTACCACGCGCAATCAGTTGTTTCGCCCGGAATCTATGACACTGGAGCTGGTAGATGGGCCGTTTACGGCGTTATCCGGGGAATGGCACTTACTGGCGCTGGGGAATGACGGCTGTAAAGTCAGCATGCAGCTGCGGTTTGAATTCAGTTCCCGCATCATGAACATGACGTTCGGGTCGGTTTTCAATGTAGCGGCTGATCAGATGGTCGATGCTTTCTGCCGCCGTGCCGAGAAAGTTTATGGTGTGGCTGGTCGCCTGTCCTGACGTGATGGACGTTGATCCAGGTAATGCCTGACTGAGGAATACTGATGCGGGTGGAAGTGGTCTATATCACACCAGAAAGACAGTTTGTTGAGGCGATTGATGTGCCCCAGGGTGCATCGGTTCAGCAGGCTGTCGATGCTTCTGGTG
>JAGRIO010000256.1 GCA_020443225.1 Pseudomonadales bacterium | reverse complement strand
GTCAGTATTTCTGGTATCTGTCTGGTATCACATTATTTGTGATACCAACCGGCGTTCAGACCATTCTGTTTCCATGGCTGCTGACAGTCAGATTACATGTCAGCGCCGATCAGATGGGCATCGCGCAGATGTTCATCCAGTTGCCTGCCCTGCTGTTGATTCTGGTGGGTGGTCTGATGGCCGACCGCCGTGATCCCCGGCAAATTCTCATGCTCTTCCACCTTATTGCCATGGCACCACCGCTGCTGCTGGCCGGGCTGATTTTCTCGGACAACCTGAGTTACGGCGCTATGGTGGCTTACGCGGTCGCAACCGGGCTGATCATGGCGTTTATCCAGCCGGCCCGGGACAGTCTGCTTAATCAGGTCGCCGGTGATCAGCTGCAGAAAACTGTAACCATCGTGATGGGGCTCAACTTCGGCGCGCAGATATTCGGCTATCTGGCAGCCAGTCAGGCTGACACAATCGGCGCAGTGCCGCTGCTGAGCCTGCAGGCCGGCATGCTGGGTTGTGGTATTTTCGCGGCCTGGAAGCTGCAGGCAAGGCCCGCAGGGCTCACGACGAGCTCTTCCCTGTCAGGCATCGCGGCAATCAAGGCCGGGCTGAATACCGTCTTTTCCCATCGCCGCATGCGCTACACCACTATACTCGTCATGAGTATGAGCGGGTTCTACGGCGGCGCCTTTGCGGTACTGAATCCTCTGGTGGTGCGGGATGTCTACGGCGGCGACTCTGCCTATATGTCACTGTCCTTTGCGGCCTTCACTCTGGGCACCATCCTGATGACTGCCCTGCTGGTCGCCAGTGGCGGTATCCGGCTGCACGGTCGTGCACTGGTATTGTCTCAGCCATCCGGTGGATTGATGCTGGTGCTGGCGGCTAACAGCAGTCAGTTCTGGATTTATGCACTGTGTTTCTTCTGCTGGGGCATGTGCGGGGCGGTTGCGATGAGTATGTCCCGCACCATTATGCAGGAGTCAGCGCCACCTGAGTACCGGGCCAGGGTGATGTCGGTATTTTCCATGGCCAATCTTGGCGGCATGCCGCTGGGTGCGCTTCTGCTGGGCTACGTGGCAGCGCTCTGGGGACCTTCCACCGGACTGATGGTCTCCGCCTGTGGAGCATCAGGCATTGCCATTACCCTGGCTCTGACAACAGAGTTATGGGAGCGCGAAGAAACAGCCGCTACGCCCTGAAACCTGAACGTGTGCACTGCCGACCCCGCGATGGCAGTCCCTTCTGCAGCTGTATATTTGCTTGATACGGATCCAAAAAAATATTGATTGCGCGCTTTTAGGGCCGGAGTAATATGCCGACCGCATCACGTGGTGTGATGACTTGTTAAAGGAAAAACTGAAGATGAAAAGCAAAGCTAAACCTGCTGCAAAACCTGCCACACCAAGCGCCGCCAAGCCTGCTACCAAAGCAGCGAAACCCGCTAAAAAAGGCAAGAAGTAACATCAGCGTGTGGGCTGGACTCTGGTTCAGCCCACCCCGCTTGTTATCCTGTTCAGGACTTTCAACCCACCTCAACGGCCCTGGACAGCACGATTCTTAACGCAGCTGGCAGCTGTTGTTTTCCGCCTGCCAGGTGCTGGAAGTACCCGCCTGAGCCTTCGTTCAACCCAGACACTGGTTCTCTGTGAGTTCATGGTGTTAGACTCCGGAAGAATTTCAATCAACAACCAACTTGATTCAACCACTAAGGAGCAGTCGATGTTCAGTCATATTATGATTGGTGCAAACGATGTCGAAGAAGCGAAGACTTTTTACGACGCAGTACTGGGAGCCATCGGTATTGGCCCGGGTTCCATTGACCCAAATGGCCGGTGTTTCTACATCACCCCAACAGGTATTTTCGCCGTCACCAAGCCGATCAACGGTGAGCCCGCCAACGGTGCTAACGGTGGCACTATTGGCTTCGCTGTCAGCAGCCCCGAACAGGCAGACGCCTGGCACGCTGCAGGTATCGCCAATGGCGGCGTGACCTGTGAAGATCCACCCGGCGTACGCGAAGGTGGTGGTGGCAAAATGTATCTTGCCTATTTGCGCGATCCCAGCGGCAACAAAATCTGCGCCCTGCACCGCATGTAGGCCAGCACGATCAGAACAGGCCGGTTACCCGTGAACCGGCCTTTCTTTTTGCATCAGCACAAAGATCAACAGCGGAATATAGACCACCAGGGTAAAAATATAGGGATATTCCGGCTGCAGCGAGTAAAGCCAGGTGCCCACCAACGGCCCGATAGTAAAACCAAGAGGCCCGCAGGAACCCGCAACACCGGCGACAGCACCCTGTTCTTCCGGACTGACAGCCAGTGATGCACCTGCTGTAAAACCCGGTCCGGCCAGCCCCATACCTAAACCCAGCATGCACATTGAACCCAGCAACATCAGTTCTGATTCAAAGGTTGCCATGATTCCAAATGCGATAATCAGCAATGGCATAGCCAGTTTCATCAGGCTGAAAGGCTTCAGATCCAGATGTTGGACCAGAATCGCCTGAGAAAACAGTGAACAACCCGCAGACAGCATCATGCCGATACCAAAAGTTCTGGCCGTCTCAATACCCGTCAGTCCCAGTGCGTCCTGAAATCTGAATGCCATGGTTTGCTGCACAATCGCAAATCCCATGAACATCGTCACCCCGACAATCATAAAGGGCAGAATACGCGGATCTGTTCGCTTCATTTTAGGAGGCCGGTGCCCGACAACCTGACGGGGAACATCTGGCAGAAACTTCCAGACGATCAGGCCGGCAAAAACCGCGATGGCAGCCGAAAACCACAACGGCGTGAGCAGCGAGAAGACTGCGAGGCCGCCTCCCAGCGCTGGCCCCAGAATTGCGCCGACATTATTGGCAGCACCCACCTGCCCCATGCCTCTGGTGCGCTCTGCGACAGTGGTAATGTCCGCCATATAGGCACTGGCTGCAGGCATGGTCGCGGACATCACTACCGCGTGCATCATCCGTGCAACTATCAGTGCGATGAACGCCACGACCGGGATAAAGAATCCCTCCATTGCCGACTTAAAGACCATGGCAAACAGCACTGTACCCATGGCATATCCGAACAGCCCCACCAGCATTACCCGTTTTCGGCCCCAGCGATCACTGGTCCTGCCCCAAATGGGTGTGCACAGAAAAACAGTAATGGAAGAAGCCGAGATGATCGCACCGACCTGAACTTCCAGCAGCCCGATTTCACGACCCAGCGGCGCCAGTACTGCAAACAATACAGTCTGCCCCATACCTACGGCGATCAGGGCAAACAGCAGAATACGCTTACCGGTCTGGACCGGAAAATTTTCAGGTGACAAGTGTCTGACCTTTCAGTTCAAGGTGATGATGAATACCCTCGATGCGATCTTCAGCATGATGGTTAACGTAGATAACGGTGGTTTGTGTGTCTGCACAGATCTTTTCAACCAGTGCCAGTACCAGCCAGCGGTTGATATCATCGAGCCCGATGCAGGGCTCATCCAGAATCAGCAGGTGGGGATGTTTAACCATGGCACGGGCAATCAGCAATAAACGCTGATCACCGAACGACAGCTTCTGAAAGGGTTCATTTTCCCGCGCTGACATACCCAGTACCGCTAACCACTGCCTGGCGATTTTCAGCTGTACGTCACTGGCCTTGCTATAAAGTCCGATGGAGTCGTAAAAACCGGAGACAATGACATTAATCACGCTGATACTGACCCGGTATTCCCACTGCAGGGCAGAGGATACATAGCCGATATGCTGTTTGATATCCCAGATACTTTCCCCATTGCCCCGCTGATAGCCAAACACAAAGATATCATTGCGATAACACTGGGGATTGTCGCCAGTCACCAGATTCAGCAGACAGGTTTTGCCACTGCCATTCGGTCCGGACACCTGCCAGTGCTGCCCGGCTTCCACGCACCAGTTCAGCCCCTCAAACACGACGGTATCGCCATACTGGATACGGCCGTCAGTAATCCGCACCAGCGGCTCTTCGGGGTTCAGTGCGGGTATCCGGTCAGAAGGGTCGGCATCGGGCACCTGAATATCGGTAGTCTTGATATGCAGTAACCGGGCAAGTTCCGCCATCGCACTTTCATCACTGACATCGGTGCCGGAAACCAGTTCGCCATGGTTCATACAGGCGATATGAGTGACAAAGGGCGGTATTTCATCAAAGCGGTTGAGCACCATCAGCACGGGCACCCTGCCGGCCATATCGTCGAGCAACGCCCGAACCAACGCGACCGACCGGACGTCAAGCCCTTCAAAAGGGTCATCCAGAATCAGCATATCTGCGTGCCGGGTCAGCGCCCTCATCAGCATAACCTTGCGTGACTCACCGGTAGAGAGTTTGCGGAATCCACGCTGCAACTTCGGCTCAAATTCAAACTGCTGAATCAGACGTGTCAGCAGGGGCTGATCGGCACAGGTTTCGTTGAGAATCTCAATAACCGGCGTGCCTTCGAAGACTTCGTCCGTGATATCACTTTCATCACGGTCACGCTCGCGCTGTATCAGCCGCGCCTGTTCCTCAAGCGATACAATTCCGGGATTCCCGGGCATGCCGGTCAGGCACCCACTGCGAATAACACCTTCGCCGGTGAGTGCAGCGATCAACGCTGACTTGCCGGAACCGTTAGGGCCGATAATGGCCCAGCACTGTTCCGGCAGAATCTGCCAGGTGATGTCAGAAAGACTGAAGCTTTCTGACAGCTGGATCGTGCAATGATCGAATTCAATCAAAAACGTCAGAATCCCTAGACAATTTTCTTCATGGCGCTCATGTAGCCACGCAGTGTCTGACCAATTTTCTCGACACTGTGACTGCGGATCTGCGCATTCACTTCAATCAGCCGCTTGTTATCTACCCCGTCGTCGTCCAGTTGCAGGCCCTTGCCAATCACATCAGTGTCGATCTTCTGCATGAAGTCACCGAGCAGCGGCAGACAGGCATGGTTGTAGAGATAACAGCCATACTCAGCGGTATCGGAAATGGTGTTATTCATATCCCACAGCTTTTTGCGGGCGATGGTGTTGGCAATCAGCGGTGTTTCATGCAGCGATTCATAATAGGCTGATTCATCTTTGATGCCAGCTGATGTCATCGTCTCGTAGGCCAGCTCAACACCCGCCTTCACCATGGCGACCATCAGTATGCCGTGGTCAAAATATTCCTGCTCGCTGATGTCCTGATCGGTATTTACCGCATTCTCAAACGCAGTCTCACCGGTTTCTTTTCTCCAGCCCAGCAGCTTGGCATCATCGTTAGCCCAGTCTTCCATCATGCCGGAAGAGAAGGCACCGCTCATAATGTCGTCCATGTGCTTCTGGTACAGCGGCCGCATAATGTCTTTCATTTCCTCGGCCAGTTCAAAGGCACGGATTTTCGCCGGATTCGACAAGCGATCCATCATATTGGTCACACCACCGTGCTTCAGCGCTTCGGTGACGGTTTCCCAGCCGTACTGAATCAGTTTTGAGGCATAGCCTGAATCGATACCTTTTTCGACCATCTTGTCGTAGCACAACAGCGATCCGGTCTGCAGCATGCCGCACAGAATAGTCTGTTCACCCATCAGGTCGGATTTCACTTCGGCGATAAAGGAAGACATCAGCACACCGGCGCGGTGACCACCGGTTCCGGCTGCATAGGCCTTGGCAATC
>JAGRIO010000255.1 GCA_020443225.1 Pseudomonadales bacterium | reverse complement strand
GTGCGGATTTGCGCGGCGACTTCCATGGCGTGCTCTACGCTGCCGCTCTGCACGTAACCAGAAAGGCCATAAGGTGTGTCGTTGGCGATATCGATTGCTTCTTCTTCTGAATCGTACGGCAGAATTGACAGTACTGGTCCGAAAATTTCTTCCCGGGCAATAGTCATGTCGTTAGTGACATCACCAAAGATGGTGGGCTTCACGAAATAGCCAACATTCAGGCCATCGGGTCGGCCGGTGCCGCCGGTAACCAGGGTTGCACCTTCGTCGATACCTTTCTGGATCAGACCCTGAATCTTGTCCCACTGAACTTCGCTGACAACAGGACCCATGGTGGTGCCTTCCGCGAAGGGGTCGCCTGGCTTGGCAGCTTCGGCAGTAGCTTTGGCGATTTGCAGTGCTTCATCATGCTTCGCACGGGGCACCAGCATACGGGTCGGTGCGTTACAGGACTGACCAGAGTTGGTGAAAATCTGGTTCACGCCACCGGCAACAGCTGTTTTCAGATCGGCATCTTCCAGAATGATGTTGGCAGACTTGCCACCCAGTTCCTGTGCAACGCGCTTGACGGTATCAGCCGCTGCTTTGGCAACCATAATCCCTGCACGGGTGGAGCCAGTGAAAGACATCATGTGGATATCAGGGTGGGAAGACATGGCTTCACCAACGCTGGGACCGTCGCCATTAACCAGGTTGAAAACACCGGCTGGCACACCAGCACCATGCAAGACTTCTGCAAAGATCATGGCATTAATTGGTGCAACTTCACTGGGCTTCAGGACCATGGTGCAACCAGCCGCCAGTGCAGGGGCAACCTTACAGGCGATCTGGTTGATGGGCCAGTTCCAGGGTGTAATCAGGCCGCAAACGCCAACGGGCTCTTTACGCAGCACGTACGCACCTTTGCGGGTTTCCCACTCATAGTTCTTAAGGATTTCCATGGTAGTGGCGATGTGAGCCTGCCCGGTCGCTGCCTGTGCAGCCTGTGACAGCCATACCGGCGCACCCATTTCTGTTGAAATGGCCGTGACGATATCGGCATAACGCTTCTGGTACTCAGCCAGAATAGCGCCGAACATTTCTACCCGCTCGGCAACGGTAGTCTTTGAGAAACTCTCAAATGCGTCTTTAGCGGCGGCGACGGCTTTTTCAACATCCGCTGCACTACCCATGCTGATGGTGGCAAAAGGTTCTTCAGTCGTTGGATTGATGACATCCAGAGTCGCTGGCTTGACGGGGTCAACCCACTCTCCGTTGATATAGAACTTCAAATGTTCCTGCATCGTTACTCTCTCTTGGTCAGTTTATCTGTTAATCGGTTAACTGCTGACCCGCTTTTTGCTGATCAGGCAGGTGAAGATTGATGACAAGTTGCCGGGTCCACTGCCCGGTTTACCGGTGCGCTAACCTACAAAGTCACGGGCTGACCTGTCAAGGACAAGTCAGGCCAGTTCAGGCCTTTCTGGGTTCAGGCCTTTCTGGGTTCAAGTCCGTGTTGCTGCAATCGCCATTTCAATACATCCAGCCGGTCCTGGCCGAAGAAGGGTTCCCCCTGAAAGGCGACAGTCGGCACGCCCCAGTGACCGGCTTCGGTATGAGCTGCCTGATTAGCCGAAATGACCGCCTCTAATCTGTCTGCTTCCTCCGCAACAATGGTTTTCATGGCGGCCAGATCCAGCCCTGCACGGCTCGCCGCCTCTGCCAGATGCCCACCCTCATGCCAGTTCTGGGTACCGCCCCAGATCACCCGTGAGACCTCATCAGCAAACTCGATACCCCGCTGCATTTCTGCCGCCACAATGCCCAGGCGGGTGAGTTCATAGATATAGGGTTGCTCCGGTGCGGTTCTGGCCCGGCCATCATCGCCCCGGTATTGCTGCACCGGGTCCGGGCTGGGCCACTTGAAAGGCAAACCCAGAAACTCTGCACATCTGTGTACATCCTTCATCAGATAGCCGGGCCACATGGGGTTCACGGTGGCAAAAAAGTCCGGGGTTCTGATCGCGATGGGGTACACGGCCCGGAAATTCACCGTGACGTCATAGTCTTCCTGCAGGGCACGCAACCGCGGCGTGGCCAGATAAGACCAGGGGCTGCGAAACGACCAGAAGACATCTATATCGAGGTGTGCCATTATCTTCTCCTTCGGATATTGCGCCGATTCTAACAACTAATTGATCCAATACGAGGCATTAGCCCGTATCTGCTTCTATGAAAAACCTGATTCTGTTCCTGCTTTCGGTTGCCTGCTGCCAGTTCGCTGCCGCGGCTACGCTTGAGTTCTCTGTGGTTGCCCGCGATGGCAAACCGGTTCCCTGGGTTGTGATAACCGCCGGTGACAAGACTGTGGAGACCAACTCAGGAACCGCTATCATGGATCAGATTCATAAGGCTTTTGCGCCCTATGTTCTGGCGGTGCACGCTGGCCAGAACGTCAGCTTTCCCAACAGCGACCATATTCGCCACCATGTCTATTCATTCTCCGACCCAAAGCCTTTTGAACTGAAGCTGTACAGTGGTGAACCCGAGGCACCCATCAATTTTCCCAATGAAGGGGTCGTCGTACTGGGGTGCAATATTCACGACAATATGGTGGGTTACATCTATGTCACCCAGCGCCCGCTGATGGCCACCACCGACATCGATGGCAGGGCCGCACTCAGCAGCAATGCACCGGTGACCGAAATAGAGGTATGGCACCCTGCACTGTCGCTGGATTCTCTTACCAGACTGTCATTCCCGATCGATCAGCTGAACCAGCAGAATGGCGTTTATCAGATCCGGCTGGATATAGATCAGCCAGACCCGGACCCGCAGGCGATCAGGATGAAGGACCGGGAGCAGTTCAAACGTTTTCTGAATCGCTGAATGAACAGACTCCGCACCAAGATACTGTTGTTATGTGTCGGTGTTGTCCTGTTGACATCGGTGGTCATCCTCACCAGTTTCTGGATCAACACCAGCCGTTTTACCGGCGAGCAGGTAGACCAGACCATTGAAGCCGCTACACGAACCTTTAGCCAGTTGCTGGAAACCCGCGAGACTCAGCTAATCACCTCGGCCGAGCTGCTGACCGCTGACTTCGGATTCAAGCAGGCCGTGGCAACGCAGGATGCCCCCACCATCAACAGTGCGCTCTTTAATCACAGCGCCCGTGTTGATGCAGATCTGATGTTTCTGACTGATCTGCGCGGGGATCTGAAAGCGACGACTCATCCTGAGCTGCAGCCCGGTGAAAGCTTTCCCCACCCGGAACTGATCCGTTCAGCGGCGGACGATGGCGGTGCAGTCTCTTTCGTGCGGGTGGCGGATGATCTGTACCAGATCGTCATTCTGCCGGTCCGCGCTCCGCGCCCGATTGCCTTTGCAGGCGTCGGTTTTAAGCTGGATGAACAAATAGCCGCTGAACTCAAAACCCTGACAAATCTGGAAGTCACGTTTGATATTAATGGCAAGCATGGCAAACACCTGATCAGCACACTGCCTGATGCCCAGCTAAAGGCAGCACTGAACGCCGCACCAGTTGTCAGCGAGTATTTCGGCCTGCCGTTTATCACCGACCAGCAGTTCGTCAGCCGCAAGACTGCACTGACAGGCGCGGAACCTGATCTGGGTGATGCCATTCTGTCAGCAAACCTGGCAGCCACCACCCGGGGCTACGATGCACTGCGTAACAGCATTGCGATCATTTCAGTTGTTATTCTGTTGTTATCTCTGCTGGGTAGTCTCATCCTCGCGAGAAACCTGGTCGACCCACTGAACAGGCTGGTCACAATTGCCCTGGAAATGGCACGTGGCAACTATGACAAGCTACTTGAAGGCCGTTCCACCACGACCGAAATCAATCTGCTGTTCAGCGCATTCACCAGCATGGCATCAGATATTCGTGACCGGGAAAAGCGCATCCGGTTTCAGGCTGAACACGACCCGCTAACAGGCTTGCTTAACCGCAACACCCTGCTGGAAAAGCTCAGCGCGCGGCTGGAAAAGAAGCCTGGTGCCCAGTTACTGGTTGCAGTAAACATCCGCGGCTTTCGTAACATCAACGATTCTTTTGGCCCCCAACTCGGGGACCTGTGCCTGCAAACCATCGCTGAACGGCTTGAATCCTTTGATGCCATCGATGCCCTGCACTGCCGTCTGGGTGCTGATGAGTACATCAGCGTTTTACCGCTGCAGAGCGCCGATAGCAGCCCAGATATCATTGAACATCTGCGGGAAGTGCTGGAACAGAAACTGAAGATTCAGGACATTACCCTGAACCTGCAATTCACTATTGGTTATGCACTGTATCCGGATAATGGCGAGCGTGCGCAATCATTGCTTCGCCGCGCCACCATTGCTGTAGACAAGGCACGTCAGACCACGCAGGCGATTCACGCCTACGTCAATGGCGAGGACGAGTCACACCTGAAAAGCCTGGCCATCATGAATGATCTGAAGTCTGCTATCGCCGGTGACGACGGGCAGCTATACATGTGTTACCAGCCAAAGATGCATCTTGAACGTCAGTCAATCGAGAAGATGGAAGCACTGATTCGCTGGAAACATCCGGTTGATGGTTTTGTTTCACCCGAGCTTTTTATTGCGCTGGCAGAAAAATCCACGCTGATTACCGAGCTGACCGACTGGGTCATTGAACGGGTCATCAAAGACTGTGTCGGCTGGCAGGATCGCTATCCCAGCCTGCAGGTTGCTATCAATATCTCCTCCAAGGATCTGGAACGTGAGGAACTGCTACCCAATGTCCGAACCCTGCTGCAAAAATACGCGCTGACACCTGAGCACCTGTGCTTCGAGATGACTGAACGGGACATGATGGCCGACCCCGATCACGCCATCGAACTGATGTCGCGTTTCACTCGCGAAGGTTTTGACTTATCTGTCGACGACTATGGGATCGGGCATTCATCCTTATCAAAGCTTAAGCAGATGCCCGTGACCGAGATCAAGATCGATAAAAGCTTCGTCCAGAATCTTGAGACTTCCGAGTCAGACAGGATAATTGTTAAATCCACCATCGATCTGGGCCATAGTTTTGGACTGGGTGTCATTGCTGAAGGCGTCGAGACCGAGGCAGCCAGTGGTTTGCTACGGGATATGGGTTGTGATTATATTCAGGGTTACTTTCTGTCGCGGCCTCTTGAGGTCAGCCAGATCGATCAGTTTATGGAGCCCTATGCGTCTTAGTTTGATTCTCCCCCTCCTCTGGTTTTCAGTGTTGTTTATGCCTGCAACCGCGTCATCACAGGAAGGCAAACTGCTGGCCACGCCTGTTGTCACCCAGTTTGAGGGGGCCGGTGGTGGCGGTCTGGTACCGTTTGCAACCCTGGCCGGTTATGCCTCTGACGAAGACATTGCTGTCAATGGCTTCGCCACGCGGCTGAACGTTGATGAGTTTGACCTGACAGTCAAGGGCATGTCATTTAACTATCACGACCGGGTAGAACTGTCGCTGGCAACTCAGAAACTGGGCGTAGATCCGTTAGCACTTGATATTCGCCAGCAGGTCGCCGGCATCAAAGTCAGGCTATATGGCGATATTGTTTACAGTGCGATGCCTCAGGTCAGCGTAGGTCTGCAGCATAAAAAGCTTAAAGACAAAACCGTTGCCCGCGCAGTGGGTGCGGACAAATTACAAGACACGGATATTTACCTGGCG
>JAGRIO010000254.1 GCA_020443225.1 Pseudomonadales bacterium | reverse complement strand
TATGGTCGCTCCGGTCCTGATTCCCCGCAGGCTTCTGGCATCTGAACAGCAGTAAATTCGGCCGCTCGATCCCCAATCCCCTGTAGTACGCAGGCGCCGTAAGCCTTCGGTACCCTGAAAGCAATATCTGGTCGCCAGGGAAATCCTATATACTGTTTTTCGCAGCGTAATTTCAGTTCGCTGATACGACCTTCAGACGGTTCCACAAAAAATTCGCTCCTTACCAGCTTCATAGCCCAACCATAACCCTGATCGATCTGCCCTTTCACCCGAATGGCTGAATCGCCTTCAATTGCAGTACGTACTTCATGCACCAGGTTGTTCAGTCGCGCTTTCAAATCATTGTCCTGTAGTCGTGGCTCAAGCATTTTCCAGGTAGCTAATGCAGCGGCGAAGTCGCTGCGTTCAACATTAAGTGCGAACATAGATACAAGCGCCGACTGAAAAAGACTGGCAGGCAGGAATGATTCTTTGGATTCGTAGGCAACAGCGCGTTTCAGATGACGATACTGACCTTCCTTGTCATTGCTGGCCTGGTAATAGTTCGCCATTGCGAAGTTAAGCCAGGCATCTTCAAAGAGGTTTTTTGCACCACGTAACAACAGTTGTTCACGATACTTTCCAGCTGCTTCAACATCTCCATTGCCTATTGATGCGATGAACTCTGTGATATCCCGGTGAAACTCTCTGGATACGGTTTGAGACTTGTTTTTCAGCCTATACGTGAGTTTCAGACGCATGCCTGCGTCGATGGGTTCTCCATGGAGGGACGCCGGTTTGAATTTCCCTTTCTTCAGTGCGCGAATGGCGGCCCGTTCGAAACCTGCGCCGCCGGATGAGTCAATAATGACAGGCTCATAAACCTTACCCTCCGGGCTCACCATCATGTGAGCTTCAACCCAGCCTTCGTTCCCGTTTTGCAGGTCGATGGCTGGGTAGTGAAGTCGTAATTCGATCCTTTCCGGCGGAATATAGCTTTCCACCGGGGTGGCTTCGGCGCGTGTAGCTTGGGGGAGCACACAGATAAGTAACGACAGACAAAACGAATAAATCTTTCGCATCTTTGAATTCCTTTTCAAAGCCAATGACGGGTAAGCAGAAACATAAGCATGGACAGTCTACCTAAAAGCGAATTGGGGTACATAAAATCGGGGACAGTTAACCTAAAAAAAATTGGCTACAGTTAACCGGAACCAACACTGCAAATTTCGCTGATTGCCTCAATCAGGGTTACTGTATCGGCGAAAATTTGCGTTTCATCGGGTCCCGCTCGTAAGCCGTTGTCCCCTGGCAACGCTGTCAGACAACGGATGTCCTTTGCTGTGTCCTGGCGATAAGAATTAAGTTAACTGTCCCCATTTACTATGAAATAAGTTAACTGTCCCCGATTTGTCACGACGGCGGTCGCAGAAAATATCGCTCCAAACAGGACCGCAGATCGACTTAGAATGAAGTCTTGATATCCTGTAAGAGAAACTTTATGCGCAGATGCATCCTTTTCAGCCGCGCGACCGGGCGGATTACCGTCGGTGGCGATGAACTCATTCAGCAATGGCAGGGGAGCGACGACTACCTGTGGCTGGATATTCTGCGTGATAACGCAGATGCCGAGAAAATTCTGCTGACAGAGACTTTTGGCATCCACACCATGGCAATACAGGATGCTCACCGGGAACGTCACCCGCCCAAGTACGAAGCGTTTTCCGGCTATTACCTGCTGTTACTGAAGGGCCTGTCACCGGGTTCAACGGAAACGAGCTTTGATACGATTCAGATTGCAATGTTCGTGGGTGAAAATTTTCTGATAACCACTCACGAAGAAGAATCCCGCAGTATCAATACCCTCTGGGATGCCGTCATTGAAAAGCCAGTACTGATGGAAAAAGGTCCCCGGGTTCTGCCGGCCATGATTGCCCGCAACATCGTGAACCGCTATCTGTCGATGTTGATGAAAGTAGAAATCCATCTGGATGAACTCGAGCAGCTGATGTTGCAGAACGATCCAACCAATGAGCAGCTTGCTCAGCTCACGACCTACAAAACCCGCCTGCGAATTATGCAGCGGGTTTTCAGCTATCACGAACAGATATTTCTGGCTCTGCGTGCGGATCCTGACGTTACTCAGAATGATTTCCTGCAGCACGAGTTCAATGATGCCTACGAACATCTGGAGCGGGCTGATTCTCTCGCCCGACTGTACTATGACCTGGCAAATGACCTCATAAATTCATCAATCTCACTGGCCTCTCATCGTCTCAACGGCATTATGAAAATCCTGACTATCATCACTGCCATCTTTGTGCCACTGGGATTTCTGGCGGGACTTTATGGGATGAACTTCGAGTACATTCCGGAGTTGCAGATTCGCAATGGCTATTTCTATCTGCTGGGTGCCATGTCGACTATTGCCACCGGATTGCTGGTAATATTCCGGGTCAGAAAATGGCTTTAGGGCGATAGGTTCTGAGTCTTATCAGGAGAGGTGCCAGTTGTTCAGAATAGTTCGTGAGCCAGATCTGGCGCAGGTATTAATTATTGTGACGGGTGAAACCAGTCGTAGTGAAATTGCCGATGGCATCGCCGACTTTTTCTCAGATCAACCGGATCGTTTCCCGGATGTGATCTGGGATTTTGCCGATGCTGATCTCAGCCGACTGACCACCGATGATGTCATGGATCTGGTGTCGATTTCAGAGTCCTATCGCGACCGTCGGCCGTTGCAGGGTAAGACGGCAATTGTGGCGCCTACTGATCTGGTTTATGGTCTGGGCAGGATGTACAAGACTCTCAGCAACAGAGGTGACAGTGGCAGGATCAGAGTGGTTCGTTGCCGTGAGGATGCGCTTAGCTGGATTGGTTCTGGCGATAAAGCATTATAAAACAGCTAGATAAATGACATATCTCTGGTAAAACATTAAGTAAACTCAGGCCTTTGCACCTATGTTTTCAGCGGCAATTGCGCGAGCCCTGAGATTACCAGGCTACTGACCAGGTTTTTAATTCATACATTTCAATAAGAGGAGTTCTGTTATGGGCGAAGCATGGATTATCGATGGTGCAAGATCACCACGGGGACGGGGAAAGCCGGGTGTCGGCAGTCTGTCAGAAATTCATCCTCAGCGAATCATGGCGCAGGTGCTGAATGGCCTGCAGGAGAAAGTCGGTTTCGACCCGGCTGATGTCGAAGATGTGATTGCAGGCAATGGTTCCGGCACCGGTGACCACGCTCATGACATTGCCCGGATGTCGGTGCTGGATGCCGGCTGGCCGATCAGCGTGCCTGGCGTCACTCTGCACCGGTTCTGTGGCTCGGGTCAGCAGGCTGTTACCCAGGCGGCCCAGAGCATTATGGCTGGCCATCAGGATCTGGTCATCGGGGGTGGGGTTGAGTCGATGTCCCGCTATGCACCGAACCATACCGATGGTTTTACCGCAAACAATAAACACCTGTTCGCGCAGTACCCCCTGATTCCCCAGGGCATATCTGCTGACCTGATCGCAACGCTCGAGGGTTTCAGTCGTGAGCAGTGTGATGCGCTGGCCGTGCGCAGCCAGGAACGCGCCCAGGCTTCGATTGAGGCAGGGGTATTTAACAACGATCTGATACCGATCTATCGTGAAGATGGCGCGCTGGCGCTGGACCGTGACGAACATCCGCGTCCTGGCACCACGCTGGAAAGCATGACCGGCCTGAATCCTTCCTTTGAAAAGATGGGCAAAACGCTGTTTGAGGGGCAGGTGAAAACCTTCGACGACATCTGTCGTGACATCTATCCGCAGGCAAAGGAAATCAACCATGTTCACCACGCAGGCAACTCTTCAGGTGTGGTAGATGGCGCCAGCGCTATTCTGCTGTCTTCTCCGGAATATGCCAAAGCACATGGACTCAAGCCCCGTGCCCGTATTGTCATGACAGCGACCGCGGGAACAGAGCCCGTCATCATGCTGACGGCCCCTGGGCCGGCGGCTGAGTTGTGCCTGAAGAAGGCGGGTATGAAGAAGTCAGATATTGACCTGTTCGAAGTCAATGAAGCCTTTGCTGCGGTGGTACTCAAGTTCCAGAAGGATCTCGGCGTCGATGATGACATCATCAATGTCGCGGGTGGTGCCATTGCCCTGGGTCACCCGATTGGCGGTACTGGCCCGATGTTGATCCAGACCGTGCTGGCTGAACTGGAGCGACGCGATCTGTCCACAGCGCTGATAGCCATGTGCACCGGTGGTGGTATGGGGACCTGTACGATCATCGAGCGAATCTGAAACTGACCAGAGGGGGATATTCCTATGAGTGTAATCGCAGAAACCACCAGTGGCCCCATACAGGGCAGGGTTAAAGACGATGTGGTGTTGTTCTCAGGTGTCCCCTATGCTGCGGCGCCTGTCGGGCCCTTGCGCTTTCGAGCGCCGCAGCCTCATGAAGGTTGGGAAGAAGTTCGTCAGACGACCCGCTTCGGTCTCGCCGCACCACAGGTCGCCACTGGCGGTATGACCAATACTGTACCGGTTCCGTGGAGTGAGGATTGTCTCTACCTCAATATATCCACACCTGCAGTGGATGATAACCGCCGGCCAGTGTTTATCTGGATTCACGGCGGTGGTTATCGTTCCGGGCAGGGGGCAGTGCCCTGGTATAACGGCGCTTCATTTGCTAACCGTGGTGACATCGTCACTGTCAGCATTAATTATCGGATGGGCGTATTCGCCTTTGCTGACCTTTCGCGGTTTGGTGACGACTATGCCACGTCCGGTGCGAACGGAACCCTGGACCAAATAACCGCAATCCGGTGGGTCAGGGAGAATATCGCTGCCTTTGGTGGTGATCCGGAGCAGATCACGATCGGAGGTGAGTCAGCAGGGGGATTCAGTGTCGCAACGGTTCTTGCCTCACCGCTGGCTCAGGGGTTGTTCCGGGGTGCTATTCCCCAGAGCGGCGCAGCGCACCATACCCTGTCAAAGGCTGATGGCGAGCAGTGCACGGATCTGTTGCTGAGCCAACTCGGGGTCAGTGACCTGCAATCGCTGCTGAGCCTTGACGCAGAGAGCCTGCTGGCAGCGCAAACCGAGATTGATAAATCACAGCGTGGATTCAATGGCGTGTCGCCATTTTACCCGGTTGAAGGAAATCCGGTTGTCCCCGTTAATCCTCTGCAAGCGATTAAAGCCGGCGCCGGCCGTGATGTTGCTGTGCTCACCGGGACTAATAAAGATGAGGCGACTTTGTTCGTCATGGGTGAAGTCGATGAAGCCAGATTGCAGCGTGAAGCAGAACGCTACGGCGGTGGTGCTGCACTGCTTGAGACTTATCGGGCCGCTATGCCGGGGGCCAGTGCCACTGAGCTGTCAGTAGCGATGAGTACAGATTTTACTTTCCGGTTACCTGCCATCAGACTGGCGGAGGCGAGGGCAGCCTTTACCGACAGGACCTGGATGTACCTGTTTGCCTGGGAATCGCGCAACCCGGCACTCAAGTCTACCCATGCTCTGGAGATACCGTTTGTCTTCAACACCCTCAGCAAACCCGGGGTTGCCGCTTTCATAGGTCAGGGTGAACCGCCTCAGGCACTCGCAGATACCATGCACGATGCGTGGATCGAATTCATCAGGACGGGCTCTGTCAGCTGGGCCCCCTATACGCCGGAAGATCGCCAGTGCATGATATTTGAT
>JAGRIO010000253.1 GCA_020443225.1 Pseudomonadales bacterium | reverse complement strand
TCGACGCATTGAAGGAAGGCTATTACGGCAAGTTCTAGCGAACTTTCGACCGACACTCTGGCCAAAACAGATCAGGAAAAATCATGGCAATTAAAATCAGCAAGAACATTGTTGGCTATAGCATCAAAAAGCCCGCTTCTGAGCCCGTGGCGCCAGAAAAGGAACTGATGCATGAAGATATTCAGCGCCCGGAAGAGCTCAAGGGCTACACCTACAAGATCAAGACACCACTGTCTGATCATGCCCTGTACATCACGATTAACAACATCATTCTCAACACCGGGACTGAGCACGAGCAGGAGTACCCTTTTGAGATGTTCATCAACTCCAAGAATATGGAGCATTTCCAGTGGGTACTGGCACTGACCCGCGTTATTTCTGCTGTCTTCCGTAAAGGTGGAGATACCACCTTTATGGTCGATGAGTTGAAACAGGTCTTTGATCCACAGGGTGGTTACTTCAAGAAAGGTGGCCGGTTCATGCCTTCGCTGGTAGCAGAAATCGGTGAGGTGCTGGAAACCCACATGAAAAAATGTGGCCTGATTGAAACCGAAGAACTCAGTGACGCACACAAGGCACTGATTGCCGAGAAGCGTGCTGCTCTGGAAGGTGGCGCTGCCAATGCAGAAGATCCGGCTGAGGCTGCCGGTTATCCACCCGGGGCACAGCTGTGCAAAAAGTGTAACACTCAGGCTGCGGTGTTAATGGATGGTTGCATGACATGTCTCGCCTGCGGCGAGAGTAAGTGCGGCTGAGACCAGTCTGCCAGTGATTGAGCCGGTCAGGTCCTCTGGCCGGCTGCCTATTTCTGACCGGAATCCGGAACACCATGAAAAACTATCTTGAGCAGCTACAGCTCATTCTGGACACAGGTACCCGCCGTGGCGACAGAACTGGCGTAGGTACTATCTCAACCTTTGGGCTTCACACCCGTTACGACCTGAGTCAGGGGTTTCCGGCTGTCACCACCAAGAAGCTGGTTTGGAAGTCTATGGTTTCGGAACTGCTGTGGTTCGTCAGTGGTTCAGGCAACATCAATGACCTGAAGGACATTTACCGCCATAACAAACTCTGGGATCTGAATTACCAGGACTACCTGAAACGCCACGGTCTGGAGACCAGTAACGGCGATATGGGGCGGGTTTATGGTCAGCAGTGGCGCAAGTGGCGAACGGCGGATGGTCGCGAAGTGGATCAGTTGCAGGAAGCGATTGATCTGATCAGACACAATCCGGAATCACGGCGCATCATCGTCAACGCCTGGAATCCTGGCGAAATTGACCCTATGGATGTGGCCCTGCCACCCTGCCATTCCTTCTTTCAGTTCTATGTCGCTGAAGGGAAATTATCATTGCAGATGTATCAGCGGTCCGCCGACATGTTTCTGGGTGTTCCCCTGAACATCGCGAGTTATTCATTGCTCCTGCACATGGTTGCCAGGATTACGGACCTGCAACCCGGAGAATTCATTCATAGCATTGGTGACGCCCACATATATCTCGACGCCATTGAACAATGCCGTGAACAGATCAGCCGTAAGCCTTTCCCACTGCCACAAATCAGCATCCGTGATCGTGGACAACGATCTGTCGATGACTTCGTCATGGATGACTTTGAGTTGCTGAACTATCAGTGCCACGAGGCCATAAAAGCACAGATGGCGGTCTGACGACTGCCATCTGCTGTATTTCTCAAACGTGCTTAACCGGTCTGAGGTCAGTTACTCTGGATCAAGGCCAGCATTTCTTCCCGATGCGGACCATTCACGATTCTGGCTCTGGCATTCTGCGTCCGGCCCTTGAACATATAGCGAAAAAGGGTCATCCGGATACGCCAGTCATTCAGGAACTCACCGGGTTTCTCCATCAGATTGAAGGTGCGCATAACCCCACGAATCACGTGCAACTGATCGCGACTGGCTGCTGCCATGGCATCGCCGAAAGCCAGTCCCAGCCAGCTTTTGAAGCTGTCCGCCTGGTCCAGCACCCGCCCCTCGCGGATAGCCAGCGCCCGTTGTATGCCCTTCCTGTCTTCTGACAGACTGGCTTTGAAGATCGGTCTGATCTCCTCTTCAGTCAGCCGGTCATAGGCCAGCGCTCGCTCCCATGGGTCCTGCACCTCGTTAATCAGATCCGCAAGCAGATGAGCATGCATAATACCTATGCTGCAACCCCTGCCGTACAAAGGATTCGTCCTGACGCTGGCGTCTCCTACTGCGAAGTAGTTCAGTGCAACGGGTTTGCCGTCCCTGACGAAGTGTCGCCAGACAGCGTGGATATCGCCAAAACCAAACGAGGAGGTTGTGGGTATCGCCATGCCCTCTCCAACCCAGGGTTTAAGCCCGGGAATACTGCGACAGATAGCATCAAAACGATCCGGATCTTTCACGGCTTCCCGCAGCTCTGGCTCGTCGTCGGGCACGCAGAGAATAATTGCAAAGTGACCGTCTTCGCCAGGAAAAACACCAAATTTGATATAACCCAGATCGCCTGCTGAACGATCCTTACCCCGTCGTGGTGGTTCTTCCACTCCCGGCGCCAGTTGATAGTGCCTGGTGTAATACACAATTTCAGCATCATCGTCTTCAATCTCGATTTCAGCACCAAAACTACTGAACCACTCTGTAAAGCGGCTGGTTCTCCCTCCGGCATCGACAAAGAAGTCTGCCTCATGAATGGCATCCTCACCATCCTGCCGGACTCTGATGCCCTGCATATGGATTACCCCATCAACATTTTCTGCCTCTATACCTATGACATTGGCACTATTGTTAATGCTGATACCTGGCTGTTGTTCTGCGTACCGACGCAAAACCGTTTCGATAGTGGCTCGCCTGCACATCAGCAACCAGAGTCGTTCGTCCCCTGGCTCTGGCCTGTAGCTTGCCTGCAGTTCATCTGGCAACATGTCCTCAAAGGTCACCTTGCGCGCCCCTGCCTGCCAGAAAGCTTCCATCAGGTCGGGATAGTTATCCTGCAGGATATTGCACATCAGGCTGAGAAAAGCATGAGGATGACGAAACTGCGCGGCACCACGCCGTTTCCATTCAAAGAAAGCCTCGTCGGCTCCACCGTCCGGCGGTGGAACGTCACGTTCATAAATCGTCACCTGATGACCAGCGCGGGTCAGCGCGAGTGCCGTACACAAACCACAGATGCCAGCACCAATAATGGCGATATTTTCCTGTTTACTCACCTGATTCACCTCAGCATATCAAGAAATCTGATGATACCCTCGTTGACGGCCCCGGGCGCCTCCTGCTGGGTCCAGTGGCCTGCTCCGGGAATCAACTCGTTTATCCTGAGGTCTGTGACATGTTGCGGCATCGCTTTCAAAGCTTCAGCTGCCATCATGATGACCCCATCACGGTCACCGGCCATAAACATAGCTGGTTGACCGATACTGGTTGGCGCGCCAGCGGTTAACTCCCAGGTCAGATTATGGTTCCGGTAATAGTTGAGAGGACCGCGAAAACCACTCATGGTGAACTGGCGAACATAGTAGGCAAGATCTTCAGCAGAGCACCAGTCACCCAACTTGCCGGGATCAGCTATGTCTGACAAAAGGTCCGCATCTGCTGCTTTCGGTTGATAACTCCCCGGATCAAAATCACCAGAAGCCAGGTGATAGAATTTGCGCAAGCTGACTTCAATATTCGCCTCCAGCTCCTGTTCAGCAATCCCCGGTTCCTGAAAGTACAACTGGTAGAAAAACTGATCTTTATAGAAAGGTTTCATAGCTTCCAGCGGAGGAACGGGAGACCGACTGGTAAAAGGCACGGACAAGGCCCCTACAGCGGTAAACTTGTCCGGATGATTCAGAGCACATGACCAGGCTGTTGGCGCACCCCAGTCATGACCAATCACAATGGCCGTCTCATAACCAAGCGCAGGAATCAGCCCGACAATATCATTCACAACCTCAACCTGATTGTAAGCACTGATGTCAGCGGGTTTATCACTTTCACCATAGCCGCGCATATCAGGAGCAACAGCCCTGAAACCCGCTTTCGCTATGGGTTCAAACTGGTGACGCCAGGAATACCAGGATTCCGGAAATCCATGTAGCAGCAGTACCAGCGGCCCATCACCCTGCTCAGCAATTTTCAGCTCAATACCATTAGTGGCAATACGTCGTTCCCTGAGAGCCTGAGTCATGCCGCTGTTCCCGGCAGAATGGCACCATGCGCAGAATCAGTGTAACCATGGGCCTGTTGATAAGCGACTGCACCGCCAACTATCACCGTATCAATCCCGATGGCATCACGCACATAACGACTGCCGTCGCCTGGCACATCCTGAACGAAATATTCTTCACCACGATCGATCTCTTCGGCATCGAACACTGCGATGTCTGCAACATACCCCGGCTGCAGAACACCCCGGTCAGGAATCCCCCAGATTCTGGCGGTATCCAGTGTAATTTTCTTCACCGCCTCTTCCAGCGTCATCATGCCCTTACGGCGAACAAACTGACTGATCAGATATCCAGTGTCGCCAAAGGTCGAGAAGCTGAGAATATGGGCGCCACCGTCACTGGCACCAACATGCACATAGGGGTGCCGCAGCAACTTACCTACGCGATCGTCATCATTGTGGCCCATATCAGCAGCCAGGAAGTGGGCAGCCAGATCTTCCTCCAGAGACAGGTCAATCATGGCATCGACCGGTGACACACCGCGCAACTCAGAGATTTCCTCCAGCGTCTTGCCTACCAGCGACTGATTGGCTGCTGTTTTTACCTGCCGCAGTTTCAGCCTGCGCCACAGCGGGGTCAGCGGTTCTGCCTCGGCAGTCAGCACCCTGCGTTTTTCGGGATCGCTCAGCGCCGCGATTATGTCGGCATGGGTTCCAAACCGCAGCATCTCATACCAGCGACGCAGCCGGATAAACAGCAGACTGGGAACTTCAAAACTGAAGCTGATATCAATGGGCCGGCTCTGAACCTGAGGCCAGACCCGGGCACCACGCCTGAACTGCTCTTCCACCCGCGCCATAACGCGCTCGACAGCATCAACATTGTCGCCATTGACGAATAAAGGCGAGAATGTGGTTGTAATACCATGCCTGAGGGACAGCTCTGCCAGCTGATCAACACGGGCTATGGTGAGGTCAGGATCATAAAATTCCGGAACAATCTGCAGAATACGACCAAATTCGCTAAGAACCGCTGCCAGCGCGTCCAGTTCACGAACATCAGCATACCGGCTCGGCACCGGTTGCAGGGTCTCGTCCATATCAACAAAGCTGGTAGATAAACCAATTGCACCGGCTTCCAGACATTCGCGTAACAAGTGCTGCAGCTCTGCGATTTCGTCATCAGTCGCGATCCGCTGCATCGACTCATCACCCATAACCCACAAACGTAACAGACTGTGTCCAACCAGGGGTGCCACGTTGATGCCGAGTCCGGAACGGATCCGGTTCAGAAACTCATCAAATGTTTCCCAGTTCCACTCAACGCCCTCCTCAAACGCCTTGTAGGGCATCTCTTCGATCTGGTTGAACATGCCAACCAGCTTCATTCGGTGTTCTGCTTTCAGTGGTGCCAGTGACAGCGAACAGTTGCCGGGCACGATAGTGGTGACACCATGTTCAATGGCGGGCTTTGCATAACCATCCCACAACAGCTGGGCATCAAAGTGCGTATGGGGATCGATAAAACCCGG
>JAGRIO010000252.1 GCA_020443225.1 Pseudomonadales bacterium | reverse complement strand
TTGCGAATAGGGTGAAGCAGCACCAAACCCGCCGTCGATCGTTTCAGAACATCGACGACGCCGCTTCGATCCAAATGACCAAGATATTCAACATGCTTCCAGCCAGGATGACTTTCAGCGACAGCTTTTTGTCCTTCATCCGAGAAAGTACCTCCCATGAGGAGATTTGTTTGGCTCAGTTCACATGCCTCCAGCATCTGAAAGAGCCCTCGTTTGTCCCAGATAGTACCGACATAGCACACAACAGATTCTTTACTCTCCCAGTCTGGTTCATCCAACATCAGCTCACTGAGCATCGGGAAATTGTTGACATCAACGGCACGCGCACCCGCCGCAAGAAACTTATCCCGAATGTAAGGCGTTGCAGTCACAACAGCGCTCATTCTTCGAGCCGCAAAGTTCTCGAACCATCGAATTAATGTTGCCAGCGGACCTCTGACCCACGCTGGCAGGTAGTCCTTCTCTCTGATCTGACGAGGTAAGTCTTCATGCGCATCATAAATGACTTTGTTGCCCCGTAACTTCAGCATCAAACCAATCGGAAGCAACTCAGGATCATGAAAGTGATAGATATCTGCGTCTTCAGCAAGTGCCAATTGATAAGTCTGAAACGTCGTTTTAAATATGCGTTGCCAGCGATTCACAGGCGCAGGCAGTGCAATTATCCTGACGTTTTTTTCCAACCGACTAGTGCTGGCTCTGATAATCAGAGACGTATCGTACTTTTCGGTCAAACTCGCGCACTCTTTATGAAATATGCGTGTATCATAGTCAGGATGTACTGAACTCAGATGAACAACCTTAAATTTTTTATTCATTTCCACAATTTGCTTTCTTTAAAAGAATGACCACCGAGACACGGCACAAAACCTCATTTCATCGCCGATTGATGACCCGAAAAACTCCCGGTCTGAGGTTAAAGCGAGCAAAGAATGCTTGAGAAACTCAGCGACTTTACTCAAAACAAATACATAAGGAATATTGTCACATTAGTTTCCGGGACTACGGTGGCTCAGGGCATTCCTTTATTACTAATGGTATTTCTTACCAGAATCTACTCGCCAGATGAGTTCGGCGCCTGGACCCTGTGCCTTAGCATCGCGACCCTCATTTCGCTTATATCAACAGGACGCTACGAACTGGCGATCATTCTACCTGAGTCTGACAAAGAAGCGTTGGGAATTTTCTGGTTGGCTATATACGGATGTCTGATTGTGACGCTGGCGTGCTACCTTGTGCTAGCCATTGCACCGACAACGATATCACTTGTAACTTCAGACGTCAGAGTGAGAGACCAGGCTTTATTGATTCCTGCGATGGTACTGGCATTGGGTTGGTATCAGGCAATCAATTTCAGACTTATCAGGGACTCGGAGTATCGTCAGCTATCTCTGAACAGAATTCTTAATTCAGCAGGGGGCTCCCTGTTTCAGATCCTGCTAGGCGTCCTAAATCTGATAAAACAAAGTGGTCTGTTCCTGGGCCAGATACTTGGCTATGCAAGCGCTCTGCTGGCTTACAGTACTCGCGTGCCCAACATACTTGCAGGTAGCACCGATCTAAAGACAATGTTTTCTCAGGGAAAGCGATATATACGATTTCCTCTGATCGATGTGCCAGCTGCTTTCCTTAATACTGCATCAAATCATATCCCGTTCTTTTTCATTGGAGCGCAGTTCGGTGCCGGCCAACTTGGGATCTACGCTCTAACAATGAGAGCACTTGGAGCACCCATGGTTCTCGTGGCCAATGCTTTTCTGGACGTATTCAGGAGAGAAGCCAGCATTGAGTTCAATGAGACGGGCAGTTGCAAAAAAATCTGGATAAAGACCTTCAGGATTCTGGCAGCAATCGCTGTTTTACCTACTTTAGTCCTATACTTTCTGGGAGCATTTCTGTTCGGATTGTTTTTCGGCGACACCTGGACCGAGTCGGGAGAGATTGCCAGCGCCCTGGCGGTGATGTTCTACATAAGGTTCGTTAGTAGCCCGCTCAGTTACACTGCTTATATCTATGACAAACAGATTATAGATTTTGTCTGGCAGGCGTCTCTGTTCACTGTGACGATAGGAAGCATTATTGTTTCTTTGAAAGCCAACAGTTTCGACTTATTAATATCGTCGATTGCCACAAGTTATTCAGTCCTCTATCTCATATATCTGGTCGTCACTTATTACCTCGTTAGCAGCAGTGCAGACAGAACAGAGTAGCTTTCTTACGGAAAGTGCTCGATTACTTCTTTCCCAGCGCATATATAAATACATGTTTGTCTTCGTCTGCACGAACATCAGTCAGAAGGCTTAACGGTTCTTCATGATATTTCCCATCTTCCAGCTCATAAGGCACTGGCGACAACTCACCATAGAACAATCGTTTAAGAAACTCTTTCGCCTTCATAGTATCAGGAATCAATTTGAGTTTAACTGCCATGATCCTGATGAAACCGACCAATCTGCGCACGATTCCGGCTGGCTGATCTACATAACCAAGTTTAATCTCTGGCTCAAATCCACTTGCTGTAAGTAACTCAATTAATCTGTCTGCGGGCGGGTACTCATGAGAGAATGGAGATGGATTAAAACCATGCCACTTTGAATTTACTGTTGAGATCAGAAACACGCCTCCGGGTGTTAAAACCCGGTGCGCTTCCTTCAGAGCCTTTACAAGGTCAGGTATGTAGTAGATGGCTTCAAAGTTAATGACAACATCAAAACTGCCGTCTTCATAAGGCAAATCCATAGCATCCACGATCGCTGTTTCTATCCCATCGCGGTTGGCGTAATACTCTCTCGCATATTTCAGATTACCATCTTCTATATCAGTACCAACCACGTGGGAGGCACCCTTACTTTTGAGATATCCCAATCCGGGCCCCGAGCCACACGCAAGCTCCAAAACCTTCTTTCCTTCAACATAATCTGACGCCCAACGATAACGGGTATATATCTGTGAAAGCTCTGATTGAGTAGCATTGATTCCTGGCACTTCAGTAACAGTTGTAAAATCAGGCGTTTCATTTGTCATCAGGGTTTTCCTTATACGAACGTACTAGTGTTTCCATATCCGAAACACGTTTTGAGAATACAGTTTGCGGTGAGAATTCTCTGACAAAAGTCTCTTTCGCTGCCAGCGCCATTTGTTCCAGTTCTGAAGAACTATCTATAAGCTTTATCAATTGACGACTAAAACTTCCTGCTTCTTCAGCAGAATACTGAATCCCTATTTTAAATTCAGCTATCAGACTTTCCACCTCACCGCGAAGGCAGTTAATAACTGGAACTCCATTAGCCATGTAGTCAAATATTTTAATTGGAATGGATTGCATAAACTCAGGTGACGACCAGTAAGGAGCAACCGCTATTGTGGAGGCAGCAAGAAGTGCCTGCATTTGTGGACCATCGATCCAACCCAGGAATCTGAGTTCTGGATACTTTTCCATGAATCGATTCAGATCGTCTCCATTTCCGGCGAAGACAAACTGGAGATCAGGCCTCTCCTTCTGCAGCTGAACTGCCTCTTCCATTAAACTATTGAGACAGAATTTCCTCTCGCTGATGATTCCAACAAAAGAAACAATCGTCTTATCGAAGTCAACACCACTTTCTGACAAAAACCGCTCTGCCAGATCAACTACATCAGACGGATACGATTCCATTTCGCTCGTCAGATGGTAAACATGATCCTGATCGGTTGAACTACGAGCGGCTTTGTTACACGCCCAATCTAAATACGATTGTGTAATTCCAACCAGTGAGCTCGACATTTTCATTGTCGCCCGGGCCATGCGTTCCATCGAAAAGAGAGGAATTCTTGCCAACAAACGTAGTGGTGCCGGTACCGCATTCGCAAAGATATCGGGCCACATATCCCGAACATCCAGAACAACAGGTACTTTGTGTTCAGTGGCCCATTTGGCAACTTCATACGCCAGCTCAATTACGGGATAGGAACAGACAACGATGTCTGGGGTCTGGTATCTGTCTTTCTGAGCCAGAAAATCTCTGGCTAACTCCCGATGGTTGAATATCCGCGCCAGCGACACATTTTTCTGATATCCCGTTGGCCCATGAAGGTAATGAATGCGATAACCTTCAGCGATCTCCTGTGATTCTGATGCCTGCCGGCGAAATTGTTTCAGACTATGATCAAACGTAGACGTCCACCACAACACCTCATGTCCTTCTTCTACCAGCTTTCTTGCCAGTTGACCTGTACGAAACAGGCGTGGATGTCCAGCATCCGTGGGCAGAGGCTCACCTACAGTGACTAGCCAGACCTTCATGAATTGGCAAAGAACCTGTTAACGAGTTCACTTACGTATGCAGCATCTTCAATGTCCATCTGATCGCCAATAGGTATACTCAGAAGATTGTCCGCAACGGTCCAGCCGAACAGATTTTCATCCTGCTGCCCCAAATACTCATAGGCCCGTAATTTCGGCAGTGCAATTGGATAGTGAATACCGGTTGCCACTTCGTGATCATTCAAGAATTTCTGTAATTCTTCACGTCTCGAAGTTCTGAGCACGAACAAATGAAATGAATGGCGAGCGAGATCGTTTATTGAAGGCAGAACAAGGTCATTATTCTGGTGAATATTCTGAATATAAGTTTTTGCGATTAAATTCCGTCGCTCAATCCAACCATCAAGATGACGGAGCTTCACATTCAATATCGCGCCTTGTAAGCCGTCCATTCTTGAATTTCGCCCTTCGAATTGATGGTCGTACTTGTCAAGACGACCATGATTAGCAATCATCTTGCATCTTTCCATCAATTCAGCATCGTTCGATACAATTGCTCCGGCGTCCCCGTATGCGCCCAGGTTTTTCCCAGGGTAAAAACTAAAAGTACCAACGGTGCCTATCGCACCAACCCTCACTCCATCCCACTCTGCCCCATGAGCTTGTGCACAGTCCTCTAAAACCTTGAGCCCGTATTCCGCTGCGACTGCACAAATTGACGTCATATCGCAGGGGTGGCCGTAAAGATGAACGGCCACAATGGCTTTTGTAGCGGGAGTAATTCTGGCCTTTAAATCCTGAATATCTATCGTATAGGAAACCGGATCCACATCACAAAACACGACCCTGTATCCGGTTCTTGTCACTGCCTCCGAAGAGGCGATAAATGAGTTGGCAGGTACTATAACTTCTGCACCTTCACCCAGGTTCATCGCCTCCAGGGCAATTTCAATGGCATCTGTGCCATTTCCTACCCCCAGACAAAAAGCTGCTTGCTGGTATTCGGCAAACGCAGCTTCGAACTCCTGAACATACTTACCTTGAATAAACGCCGTTTCAGCAAGCACTGAATCTATAGCGGAACGAATCTCAGTTTCGATAGACAGAAACTGCTTATGTAAATCAAGAAATGGTACTTTCATCTCAGACGCCCGCTGCCTTGTAGATTTTTTCTATTATTTCAACGGTCTTGAGACCCTCATAGCCAGAAGTTCCGATTTGACCGTTTTGCTCCAGTACCGCTATCACATTCTCATAAACATGGTCATGGTTTGACATAGATCCCTGATACGTGCCGTAGTCGTTTGCCTTTCCTTCGACGCTGACGTCTTTCAGTTCCATGTCCTTAATATTCTGATATTCCAACTCATTCAGGTACTGTCCACCAATTTTTACAGTGCCATTCTCACAGAACAGCGTAAGCGACCCTTCCATATTTCGCTCATAGCT
>JAGRIO010000251.1 GCA_020443225.1 Pseudomonadales bacterium | reverse complement strand
AAGATTCCGCGCAATGTCTGGCACTTACTGATTGAGATTGACGATGTTATCACTCCCGGGCTTTCGCTGCCGGAGATAATCGACCAGATCACCGGGGTTCTTATAGCCGGAAACATAGGTCTCAAAAACTTTTGTCAGTGCGTTGATTGCGAAGCTGTCACAATCTGAACGAACACGTTCTACCAGTTGGAGTAACTCTGCATAGCTTATGAAGTCTTCCTGAGCGCGTGTGATCATTGGGTGGTCTGTTCCGACACAATTTTCACCGATGAGCAACTCTTCGTAGAGTTTCTCACCTGGACGCAAACCGGTGAAGCGGATCTCTATTTCCCCGTTTCCTTCGGCATCCTTGATGGTTTTCCCCATCAGATGGATCATGGTTTTCGCCAATTGAACGATCTGAACCGGCTCTCCCATGTCCAGCACAAAAACGTCCCCGCCCCGGGCCATCGAGCTGGATTGAATGACTAGCTGCACCGCCTCTGGAATTGTCATGAAGTAACGTGTCACTTCAGGGTGAGTAACTGTGACTGGTCCGCCTGCGGTTATTTGTTGTTTGAACAGCGGCACAACCGAACCCGAGGAACCCAGCACGTTGCCAAATCTGACCATACTAAAAATGGTCTCTGGTTGCGTGCTCGCCAATGCCTGTAATGAGAGCTCGGCGAGGCGCTTTGTTGCACCCATGAAATTAGTAGGTCGAACGGCCTTATCCGTCGAAATCAGCACAAAATTCTTAGTCTTGTACTCCATTGCAATCCTGGCGATACAAAAGGTGCCGAGGAAATTATTCCTGATTCCGGAAACAAGATTGTGTTCTACGATGGGCACATGTTTGTAGGCCGCCGCGTGATAGACGGTGTCTATGTTCAACTCACTGAAAACTTTGCGCAAATGCAGCTCGTCCTGAACCGAACCTACCAGGGCGACTATTCTGGTTTCAGGGTACTTCTGACGTAATTCCTGCTCGATTGAGTAGAGCGCAAACTCTGAAGATTCGAACAAAATTAGTGATCTAGGCACTAGTCCGGCAATCTGCCGGCAAAGCTCGCTTCCTATGGATCCGCCTGCGCCAGAGACGAGTACGGTTCGTCCGGTAATTTTCAATGATAAGAGTGCAGCATCTGGCACAACGGCATCTCTGCCAAGCAAATCCTCTACTTCAACCTGTCGGATTTCTTCAATTTTTGCCTTGCCTGAAGCTATCTCTGCAAATCCCGGTATCGCCTGCACTCTGATGTCGTATTGGGTGAGGAAACTAAGAATTTCGGTTTTGCGCGACTGCTGCAGTTGTGTAATAGCGAGAAAAACCTGATGGATTGTCCTGTCTGCCATCAACTGCTTTAAGTGTCTAGGTTTATAGACCTGAAGACCGTTAACTACGGTTTTCTGCTTCTGCGGATCATCGTCCAGGAATGCGACAGGATTATATTCAGAGCCTTGTAACAGAGCGGTAGCCAGCTGCCTGCCTGAAGCACCTGCTCCATAAATCACAACGTTTTCATGTCCGGTGCTCATTTCCTGATTAAGTATTGACCTTAGCAGCAGACGGGTCCCGCCGACAGAAATGATCAACAGACCAAAGTAAATGAACGGCACAGAACGTGGTAAGTGGGCCTGCAGAAGGAACCCAAGGAAGGCGAGAGTAATAACGGAGATGCTTGCGCCTACAAAGATAGAATTAAGTACCTGGTAACCTACAAACCTGATCACCGCGCGATACAGACCCAACCGAACGAAAATTGTAACCGTACTGAGAGTTGTCAGCACAATCACCGTAGTAACTCTGAGGTCAGGTAAGTACAATTGTTCCAGGCGTAAGCAGAAGGCAAGCCACAAGGTCAGCGGAATCAGAATCAGGTCTGCTGAGAGAGCCAGTGCCCGCTTCGCATTTCTCGGCAAGTTAATGATCGTGTTAATAAGCATTAAGTAGTAACCTGATTAAATAGATGTTGGTTAAGAGCTGTGTGTAGTACCAGTACTGTGATAAACCTACGATCAACGCGGGGTAAATTATCCTTTGATTGATATGGCCCCGGAACGCCAGTCAACCCAAGTGAATTTCGTCTATATCATTCTGGGTGGTCTCGTTATTCTTAGTTTTGCAGGATTTTTCATTTTTCCTACCGGGAAAGCGAATAATTTTCCAACATATCTGGCAGCAATTCTAGCACTGGTCCTGTTGGCTCGTTCAGAGTTTCCGAAATCTCTGCTAATTTCACCGACCTTTCTCGGTGCTACAGCATTTTTGCTCTATTTGTCAGCTTCGTTCGTTTGGTCACCGGAATACACCGTAGGCAAATTGCTGAATACCCTGATTGATGCACTCCTGATTCTGTTAATGCTCGCGAGTATCGCGTTCTGCCAAATGTCGGTGAAGCATTTTCGAAGAATATTTTGTTACTCCCTGGTCGTAGTCGCCGGACTGGCGGCATCTGTATACCTCGTAACCTCGCTACTCAATGACTCAGGGGGCGGAATATTATGGGGACGGTGGCAGAATACCAATATTGGTGCGATGGCGTTCGGCGCCATCGGTACAGTGGGTTTAGGTACCATAGCTGCTGAGCGGATAATCTGGCTCAGAACGCTTGCTACGCCGTTTGTCCTTGCCCTGATCTTTGCAGCTTATCTCCTGAATGTCGGATATGTTGAACTCGCGATGGCGACAGGCATGTCAACGATATGTCTGGGGCGGGCATGGCAAAGCAGGAATCCCCGGCAGCAGATGGGCTGGATCCTGGTTTTCTTGGCAATACTTCTTATATTCAAGCCCTGGACGTTGCTGGTGGAAGCAATGCCGCGCAGCAGTATCTGGTCGCCGGCGCTGGAAACCAGTTACGAAGGTCAGTTGTTATTTGGTGCGGGCTACGGGGCATCGGTGCCGGTTCCAACTCATTGCGCGGATGACATGCAAACAGATTCAGACTGTAATTACTCGCACCCGCACAACGGTTTTATTTCCACGCTCTATTACGGAGGGTTGGTGGGTTTGTGTTTACTAGGCTTGCTTTTGCTTATCGCCGGCTCTCAGATGAGTGAATTTCGTAATACGGGACGTTTACTGGTGTTGGGGACCCTGACCTATGCACTGGTGATACTGACGTTTGATGGAACGAGACTTATAGAGAAAATCGATTTTATCTGGCTGATATTCTGGTTGCCGATTGCGCTAGTTATTAGCTGCGAAGCTGAATTGCGCTTGCGACAGCAGCTTCTTGATGAGGATGATACGCTGGATCATCTTTTCCCCAGAAACAATCAGGCGTAGCCTGTCGCTACAGTGGTTAAATCTCAAAACCGGACTTCATGCTGAAACCCAGACACTTTTTTCATTTTCTGGTGGCTTTTATTCTCGTCAGAGGACTGCTTTCGTCGTGGATTCCACTGATGGAGTTTACCGAAGCGAGATATGCAGAAGTAACCCGCCGCATTCTGGCAGACGGTGATTGGATATCTCTTTCATTTATCGGTGATCAGCCTTTCTGGGCAAAGCCACCGCTGGCATTCTGGTCAGTTGCATTGTCGTTTATCGTATTCGGAATGAATGAGTTTGCTGCCCGGCTTCCATCACTGATCTATCTGTTGCTGAGTGCTTGGATGATGGTCGATTGGGCCGGGCGATCGGGTTCTGGTGAGTTGAGATTTTCCATTGGGCTGGTTTTCCTTTCGATGCTGATTGTGATGCAGGCCAGCGGCTCAATCCTCACAGATCCGCTCCTCACACTGGTTTGTATTTTAATTATGCGCTCATTCTGGGAGCTGATGATGCATGATTCCTGGCGCTGGTTTTTCGCGTTGTGGATCGCGCTGGGGTTGGGTTTGTTAACAAAGGGGCCAGTTGTTCCGGTTTTGTGTGGCCTGGCATGCGGAGGTTGGTTGCTGCTAAAAGGTGACTTGATGTTATTCTTACGGCGGGTGCGGGTCATTCGCGGCTGCCTTGTCATGGTTATCATTGCGGCTCCCTGGTATCTCGCAGCCGAAAAGGCAACGCCGGGATTTATAGATTACTTTATTGTAGGTGAGCATTACCTGAGATATACCCAGAGCGAGTGGGCGGGTGACAAGTACGGTGCAGTGAAGGATATGCCGCTGTTTACTGTGTGGTTGTATCTTCTGATAGGGGCTTTTCCCTGGTCCTTCATCGTGCTCGGAGGTATTGCCGGCAAGATTAAAGGACGTATTGCAGGAGATATCATTGCAGATATGAGGGGTTTATCTTCGTTCGATGTATATCTGATCAGTTGGATATTTATGCCGATACTGTTTTTCAGCTTCGCTAAGAACGTTATACCTACTTATGTGATGCCCGCGATTCCAGCTCTTAGTTTTCTGGCGGCTAAACATTTCAATCCCGGGGCGAAAAAGCTGCTTATGATTGCTTCGGCCAATCTGATTGCTTTCGGGATTCTTTCTGCGCTGATCTTCAGCTTTTACTTCGAGGGTCACAGATATAATCAGCGACCCGTAATCGATAAATATCAGGCGTTGTCAAAAAAGGCACCAGGTCCCATTTTTTACTCTGATCATGAATTGTTCTCGGTACTTTTTTATCTCAATGGGCAGGTAAAGTTTGGACGTGGTCTCTGGGAATTTTTTGAGAACCCCGGTAATCTCTATGTTGCAGAAAGAGATCGTTGGCTGGAGAGTACTCAATATCGGCTGGAAAAGAGTTGTTCTCTCGAGTTCCGCCATGATGACGTTTCCCTCTGGTTTTGTCCTGCGGTTGACTCTCCTCGTCCGTGAAGCCACTCTGAACTATCCCTAGTATATGTTACACTGCGCAATTCAAGTCTTTTGTTCTGGAACGGCCAGCCTAGTATGATCAGAAAATGTCTCTTTCCCGCTGCAGGTTATGGAACCCGCTTTTTACCTGCTACCAAAGCTATGCCCAAGGAAATGTTACCGATTGTTGACAAGCCTCTGATTCAGTATGGAGTTGAAGAGGCTATTGAAGCTGGGCTGACGGACATTGGCTTCATCTCGGGAAGAGGAAAAAGAGCTATTGAAGATCATTTCGATATTTCCTATGAACTCGAGCACCAGATTTCAGGTACATCCAAGGAAGCACTGCTGGACCAGATTCGTGATGTCATCCAGAAATGTACCTTTTCCTATACACGTCAGATAGAAATGCGTGGATTGGGGCACGCGATTCTGACTGGTGAAACCCTGATTGGCCGTGAACCATTTGCGGTTTTGTTAGCAGATGATCTCTGTGTTAATGATGAGGGAAATGGTGTTTTGTCGCAAATGGTCGAACTTTACGAAAAGTATCGCTGCTCTATTGTTGCGATCGAAGAAGTCCCGCGGGAAGAAGTCTATAAATATGGAGTTATTGATGGCAAGCCGATAGAGCCCGGGGTTTTCGAAATTTCAAAAATGGTGGAAAAACCCAGGCCCGGGGAAGAACCCACCAATCTTGCGATCATTGGTCGTTACATTTTGACGCCAGATATCTTTGATATCCTGCGAAAGACCGAGCCGGGGCTGGGAGGAGAGATTCAGATTACTGATGCGATTGCAGAACAGGCGCGGAAGGGATTGGTTATTGGCTACAACTTTAAAGGCAAGCGTTTCGACTGTGGTAGTGTGGCGGGCTTTGTTGAAGCCACTAACGCGATGTATGAGAAATTTAAGGAACGAAACGGCGACTGCTGATTGTTCCGAAATGCATAAGTGCAATCGGTACCAGTCACCTGGTCTCCACTTCGATTATAAATA
>JAGRIO010000250.1 GCA_020443225.1 Pseudomonadales bacterium | reverse complement strand
GAAGTTTGCGAAAGACTTAAATCGGAGGTCATCACAGAAGACATACCCGTTGTGTTTCTCTCATCCCACAGTTCTTTGCAGCAACGCTTACAGGGCTATGAAGTTGGAGCTGACGACTATCTGACCAAGCCCTTTGAAGCAGAGCACCTCGCCGCAAGGCTACGGGTATTAAGCAGCTATCACAAAGACCGGCTGGAACTACGCAACCAGTACAGTGTGGCCCAGAACGCCGCCATTAGCGCCATGACCGGCACCAATGAGCTGGCCCAGGTCATGAAGTTCATGGAACGAACCATCTCCTTCTCTACCATCGAGGCGACGGTGCGCGGTGTACTGGATACCATGAACACGCTGGGGCTGGATAATATTGTGCGTGTTCGTACCGACTACGGCGAATACTGGGATGCCACAGATGGTGTCATCAGCCCGCTGGAGCGCGAGCTGATTGAGATGAGTGATGAGAATCAGCGTTTCATGGACTTTGGTTGCAGAACGCTGGTGCACTTTTCCTCACTTACCATCCTCGTCAGGAACATGCCACTCGATGACATGGAACGCTATGGCCGCATGAAGGACCTGATTCCGTTCCTGCTGTCTGCTGCGAACACAAAGGTCAATGGCATCAGCTATCAACAGGATCTGGTTGAGCAGGGTCTGGCGCTTAAGCATTCATTCCGCGAAATACGTCAGAATCTGTATCAGCTGGTTTCCAGCATGGTTAAGGGCAGAAATGCGAGCCTGAATCTGGTGGACGAAGTCATTCATAAGCTCACCATGGAACTGCTGGGAATGGGGCTGGAGGAAGACCAGGAAGCCTTCCTGCTGGAAAGAATCGATACGGCGATGCAAAACATCATTGCTGAGATGGACGTCGGCCCCCAGGTCAAAGACTCATTCGGAGAGATTCTGATGCAATTACACAGCACCACCCGCATGCAGGAAGAAATTCTCAGCAAGTTTGTGGAAACCCAGAACACACCGATCGAATCCATCGAATGCGATGATAACGATGACGTTGAGTTGTTCTGAGTAGTTACCGGTGAGGTGAACTCACCCAGCCTGAACGCGCAACTGAGGTGCGTGCATCAGGACTGCACTAACTGATCGCATCCAGCGCCTCAGACAGACGCGAAACACCTTTGACCTTCATACCTTCGACAGGCTGCCTTGGCAGGTTTGCTTTCGGCACAATCGCCTGCCGGAAGCCGTGTTTAGCTGCTTCACGCAACCGGTCCTGACCATTGGGAACCGGACGTATTTCGCCAGACAAACCTACCTCTCCAAAACAAATCAGATCCGTTGGCAGAGCGCGGTTCCTGAAACTGGAAATGACTGCCAGCAGCAGGGCCAGGTCACTACTGGTTTCCGCGACCCGAATACCACCAACCGCATTCACGAATACATCCTGATCGCCGACCTGCAGACCACCGTGGCGATGTAACACAGCCAGCAGCATCGCCAGACGGTTTTGTTCAAAGCCTACGGCGACGCGGCGGGGATTACCCAGCGCACTGCCATCCACCAGTGCCTGTGCTTCTACCAGCAGCGGCCGCGTACCTTCCCACACCACCATGACGACACTGCCAGGGGTTGGCTCACTGTCCCGTGACAGAAAGATCGCTGACGGATTGGAGACTTCAGCCAGGCCTTTTTCCGTCATGGCAAAAATACCTAACTCATTGACGGCACCGAAACGGTTCTTACTGCCACGCAAGGTCCGGAAGCGGCTGTCATTCTCGCCTTCGAGCATGACAAAACAATCGATCATGTGCTCCAGCACCCGCGGCCCGGCCAGATTACCTTCCTTAGTGACATGTCCGACCAGTAATAAAATTGTATTGGATTTCTTCGCCTGCTGAATCAGCAACGAAGCACTTTCACGTACCTGAGCAACACCACCGGGGGCGGACTCAATGCTGTCCAGGAACATAACCTGGATAGAATCGATCACGATCAGTTCCGGCTTCAGCTCATCCCAGGTTGAAAGAATTGCTTCCACGTTGGTTTGTGCCATCACGTTCAGATGATCCAGCGGCAACTGCAGGCGCTTGGCCCGCATGGCTATCTGAGCCAGGCTTTCCTCGCCAGTGACATAGAGTCCACGATGCTTTTCAGCGAGTTTGCACATGGTCTGAATCAGCAGGGTACTTTTACCCGCACCGGGGCTGCCGCTGATAAGAATAGCGGAACCCGGCACCAGCCCCCCGCCCAGTACCCGGTCAAATTCTGCAGAACCGGAACCCAGCCGGGGGACGTCCTCCGCCGAGACTTCCGACAACAGTCTGGCGCTGGACAATTCGCCGGCATAACCCGCTTTGCGGACACTGCGGGACGGCGCATCCACCGACAGCCGCGTCAGTGTGTTCCACGCTTTGCAGTCCATGCACTGACCCTGCCACTTGGCATATTCGGAACCGCAGTCGTTGCAGACGTATACTGTTTTAGATTTGGCCAAGCACTACTCCGTATATTCCCGCCGGACTCTTGGGGTCAGCCTGCTCATCAGCACATAGCCCAGAGTGCCTGCCAGCATCGCAACCTCATCCACCGGCAATTGTTCACCCCACAGTTCCACCGGTTCGCCAACCATCGGTTCTCTGATACTGGTCACATCAATCATCAGCGAATCCATGGAGACCCGGCCTACGATGGGTACCCGCTGCCCCTGGACCACCACTGGCATATCTGGCGGCACTTCCCGTGGGTAGCCATCCGCATAACCAATTCCGACCACAGCAATTCTGGCAGGTCCCGCCGGTGACCAGCTGCTGCCGTAACCGACAGCTTCCCCTGCTTCGATATGGCGCAGAGAGACGATAGGCGCCTGCAAGGTCATCGTGGCTGTCAGTTGTGGCAGCGTCACGCCCGTAGGCGAACTGCCATAAACCATAATGCCTGGCCGCACCCACTGATAGTGCGCATGTGGGTGGAACAACACCCCGCCTGAATTGGCCATACTGCCCGGCAACCCGGTTTGTTGCAGCAGCTCATCAAACCGACTGAACTGTTCCCGGTTCAGTTCGTGTGACTGATTTTCACTATTGGCATAATGCGTGACCAGGCAACGCACCCGGCTGCCCAGCTTTGCTGTTGCCTCAAGCACCTGCGCTGGCGACAAACCGAAGCGATGCATCCCCGTATCAACTTTAAGCCAGCACTGTGGTAAGGCGGCTGTTTGCAGGAACCGTTCAACCTGTTCGGGACTGCCAAGCACTGGTGTCAGCTGATGTGCCAGACACAGGTCCGCTTCTTGCTGATTGATCATCCCCTGCAGAATCAGCACCTGTGACCGGGTGACTTGTCGTACCTCAATTCCTTCGCTAACCCTGGCGACTGCATACGCATCGGCGTCGTGGAGTATCCTCACCACCTCTGCCATTCCGTGGCCATAACCATTGGCCTTCACAACCGCAACGACTCTGGCATCCGGGGCCAGTCGACGGGCCAGACTGAAGTTCTGGCGCAGGGCAGAACGGGAGATCAGGGCAACAGGGTCGTTATTCATACCCGTAGTCGTCATAACCGACGGCGAGGTCTTCAAACTTGGTGTACTGGCCAATAAAGGCGAGTTTCTTCCGACCAATGGGGCCATTCCGCTGTTTCAGGATAATAGCTTCAGCAATGCCTTTTTCCGCATCATCGTGATAAACCTCATCACGGTACACGGCGAGAATCAGGTCGGCGTCCTGTTCGATCGCACCGGATTCACGCAGGTCTGACATCACCGGGCGCTTGTCGGGACGCTGTTCGAGGCTACGGTTAAGCTGTGAGAGAGCAATCAGAGGACATTCAAATTCCTTAGCTATACCTTTCAGCGAGCGGGAAATTTCCGAGATTTCAGTGGCCCTGTTTTCAGAGCCACCGGCTACCTGCATCAACTGCAGATAATCAATCACGATCAGTGCCAGTGAGCCGTGTTCCCGCACCAGTCTTCTTGCCCGCGAGCGAATTTCATTCGGCGACAGGGCCGCTGTATCGTCAATGAACAGAGGCTTGTCATTCAACAGGGTAACGGCCGAGGTCAGTCGCGGCCAGTCATCATCACTCAGCTGCCCACTTCTGATTTTCGTCTGGTCTATTCGCCCCAGAGAGGACAACATTCTCATCATCAGCGAGTCAGCTGGCATTTCCATACTGAATACCAGCACGGGCTTTTGCTCAGATATCACCACACTTTCGGCAATATTCATGGCGAAACTTGTCTTACCCATGGAAGGACGACCCGCCACAATGATGAGATCACCTTTCTGTAAACCCATGGTCATATCGTCAAGATCACGGAACCCCGTACTGACACCCGTCAGCGCGCCCTGACTCTGATAGAGTTCATCGATACGCTCCACAGTTTTGGCGAGAATATTCTTGACCCCCTGCGGACCGCCGGTGCTGGGGCGGCTGTCGCCAATTTTAAAAACCTTGGATTCGGCTTCATCGATCAGGGTCGCGACATTCCTGCCGGCAGGATTGAATCCGCTGTCGGCGATCTCGTTGGCAACAGAAATCAGCTTACGGACAGTCGCCCGTTCCACCACGATATTGGCATAGGCGGTTATGTTGCTGGTCGTGGGTACGCTGTTTGCCAGCTCTGACAGATAGGCTACGCCGCCAACGTTGTTGAGTTCACCAACTGCGTCCAGCGCTTCAGAGATGGTAATAATATCAAGAGGTTTGTTCTGCTCGACCAGACTGATCATGCAGCGATAAATAATGCGGTGATCACCGCGATAGAAATCATCAGCACCCAGCACGCCCGAAACCCGGTCAAATGCGAGTTCGTCGAGCATCAGACCACCCAGCACAGAACGCTCAGCTTCCAGCGAATGGGGTGGAACCTTCAGCGGTGCCGTCGAGATGTCGTCGGTAGCAATAGCCACAGTTATCGGGGAGGAGTCATCGGAGCGTCAGTTTAAAGCCAGCCAGACCACAAAGCCAGAATCGCCTGACAGGATCCACCAGAGCGAATGGCGGCAAGCAACAGCGGGGTGACTGGCACCCCGCTGATAAGGCTTATTCTTCCGGAACGATACCGACCTTCAGCACAACATTCACTTCTGTATGCAGATGAATGTCTACTTCATGCTCGCCGAGTTCTCTGATGGGGCCATCAGGCATACGGATTTCGCTCTTCTCAAGCGAAACGCCCTTGGCTTCAACGGCATCGGCAATGTCACGAATCGTGATAGAACCAAAGAGCTTGCCTTCTTCACCAGCCTTGGCGGCAATGGTCACTTCCAGTGCAGCAATCTGCTCACCGCGTGCACGGGCGGCAGCCAGACGTTCATCTGCCAGACGCTGAAGTTCAGCACGACGGGCTTCAAAATGCTCAATGTTTTCTTTGGAAGCCGGTACTGCCTTCTTCTGAGGAATCAGGTAGTTGCGTCCGTAGCCTGACTTCACAGACACCTTGTCACCCAGCTCACCCAGGTTAGTAACTTTCTCTAACAGAATTACATCCATTATCTACACCTCTCGATCAGATCGAAATTTTCTCAGACCAACCCAACTGTCCAGCATCGCAACGAAGCCAAGCATCGGTGCGGTCAGTTGGTCCATCAATAGCAAACATATATACAGGGGCCACAACACTGCCTTGGGTATTTTTCCCTGAGCCACCATCCAGTGGACCAGACCCAGTGCACTGATCGTCAGCGGCACCATCAACAACAGCAGCCAGCGGGTATACATCGATTCACCCAGCGCTGCGGCAATCAGAACCAGGATGGCAATGACCATGCTGGTCCACTGGTTAAGCCTCAGCTGATGGAACTCAGACTGAAACCCTCCCGGGTTGTACAACATTG